>DAOLSP010000003.1:0-251973 GCA_035419245.1 bacterium
CAATCCACGCGCCCGCGCGGGGCGTGACCGGTGGCGTTGAGGGTGTTGGTCGTGGTCGGATTGTTTCAATCCACGCGCCCGCGCGGGGCGCGACTGAGAGCATCAAAGCCCGTCCAGGTCGCAAACCGTTTCAATCCACGCGCCCGCGCGGGGCGCGACTGTTGTCGTCTCTCAGCCGCCTGATCCCGGAGCTGTTTCAATCCACGCGCCCGCGCGGGGCGCGACGATATTGATGCCATAGGAGAGCATCAGCTCATCGTTTCAATCCACGCGCCCGCGCGGGGCGCGACTCTATCGATTTTATGCTATTGATATTATACAACTTAAATTGTCAAGTTCGCCAATGTATTAGATAGATATTATAAATTAGAACAATAATCCGCTTATTTTTTTTAACCGATTGATAATATTGAAGCGCTACTCTTGTGCATATTGCTATGGCGCACAAGGTTAGCGATTATACTAGTAGAGCACCTTCTGGATCATAAGTTGCTTTTGCACCATGATGCTCCACCCGGCGCTGCCAATTTGCTCCCAGGTAATAGAAACGCAAACTATCGACCTCTGGCTTATAAATTTTCATCAAACGAGTTTTCAGTTGTTCCCACTGATCAGGGGCAACCCGGCACTCGAAAACCGAGTTCTGCACCCGCTGACCATAATTCTTGCAAGTTTTAGCAATCTTCGCCAGACGTCTTTGCCCTTCGCGCTTAACGGTCTCAACGTCATAACACACCAGAACCATCATCGCATAACCTCCTTTCCCTAACGCCAGATCATCGCAGGATAAAGATCCATATCGCCCCGGATAAAACGTGAGAGGAGCCGGGCCTGACAAAGAAAAACCAGACCTATTTCCATTTTTTCATTGAGAAAGGGATGTTCAAGCATCTCCTTTTTCCTGTTCTGATAAGCCATGATGACTTTTTTCCGCCCTTCCACATTCATTCGGATTTCCGTGCTGCCTGATTCGAAATCGTTAGGTTTGATTTGTTTGAGGTTGATCAGATTGAGTACCAAACGGTCCGCAAATGCAGCGCGAAATTCTTCCATGATATCAAGGGCCAAACTCGGCCGGCCGGGCCGATCAACATGGAGATATCCAACATAGGGATCCAGTCCCACTGTTTCCAGTGCCGAGCGGATGTCAGAGACCAGGAGAGTGTAAATGAACGAAAGTAGAGCATTGACAGGATCCTGTGGTGGCCGACGGTTGCGGCCAGAAAACCGGAAATATTGCTTCTGTTGTAGGATCAATTTGTCAAACACACTGAAATAGCCATTTGCAGCTTCTCCTTCCAATCCGCGCAATATCGCGATATCTGAGCAGTCTGCAATACGGCCCAGGATATCCGCCAGTTTACATATCTGATAGTCGACCGATTCATCCTCAGAGGCGTGGTTACGCTGCCATCTTTGCAGATTGATGCGACTGTTATTGACCTTGGCAGCTACGATACTTCGCGCTACCTCCAAAGCTTTACTCGGCAAATCAGCCAAGCGATATTGTTCTCGCCGTAGTAAAACATTACCTTTTATGACTCCTTCAACCCTTCCTAGGTATTTGCCGCTCTCGGAAAGCCACACAATACTGATGCAGTTTTCTGCGCAAAAGGCCATCAAAGGCGGTGTAACATAAATAGTATATCCGAAACAAACGATCTGACCGATTGTGTGGATGGGAATCTGTATTAGTTTTTCATCATCCTTTGTCACCACAACAGTCTCACCCTCCTTGGAAAGGCGACTCTCCGGCTGGGTGACGTATAAAGTATTAAGCATGTGTCTCATACAGCTGGTGCCTGTGGATTGAAGAGAATCTGGCGGTAGTTATTCGTCGTTGCCGATAGTTTTTTTGGCATGCAGACGTCGATCATGGAACAGGATCGGCATTTCGCCGAATAGTGCGGAGGCGGAGTTTTCGCAGCGATAAAAAGCCTATGAAGAGCTTCTGCTGCCTGGATGGTTTTGGCTCGCAGTGCTTGATCGAGCCGTACCTCTTCACGATGCTTAACGCGCTGATAGAATAGAAAAGCAGTTCCAATTGAAAGTGAAAACATCTCCTCAAGGCAGAGCACTTGTGCGCAAAGCTGCACACGATCACAATCATTCACTTTAGGTTCGCCATGCTTGAACTCAACCGGGTAAACACGCCATTCCCCTCTAAGCCCAAGCTGCTGCAGATTGTCGGGGGCACTTGCATCAATGAGGTCCAACTCCAGGACATCCAGTTTACCCTGCAATCGCAACTGCTCAGAACGGATCAAGAGACCGCTGAACTGTCTTCTCCCCTTGCGGCATTCTTTATACCCCTGGTCAACACGTTCATGCTCGATGCGACCACGCGCAGTGAGCACATTCTCCATCCATTCACGCTCGATATATATCAAGGCAAATTGACGGGGACAAAAGAGTAAATGCTGCAAGCCGGAGATAGTTAAATACTCTTCATCATCCATTTTTAATGTTCATTGGTAGCGATTTGTAAGTAACTGCCATTGTTAATCTGAGCCGGCTCCAGCAGGGCCGGCTCAATTCCGGATTCATCGAAATCAGATCACATCAACGACTGTTCGTATCTCTTTGAGCGGTTTCCCATCAAGCAGGATTTCATAGTCGGAAAATGCCCTTGCGGGACTTGTCGTTGTACGGCGATGCGTAACCCGGCTGAAGAGTTCATGAGCCGGCTTGTTACCAAGCGCTGTTCGATGTTTAAAAATGATCAAATGACGGGTGCTCATCATGCCTCGTGCTGCAGAACGGTCGTGTTCAAACATTTCAGTTAGAGCTCTCCAAAACAGCTCGAGATCCTCTGGAGAGAAACCTGTTTGGGCGGCAAGAAAGGGTGAGATAAAACCATGGGTACGGTAAATCCCATAAGGAATTGTGAACTTGCGTCCCATGGTCCTCTCTTTTTCAAAATCTTTCTCATTTGTTACTGCCATTCGGGTAATGCTATGTTCTAAGGTAATCACCGGTTCCAAAGATCTGGCAAATGTTAACTGAATAGGGCCTCGTACCTGTCCGCCGGTCTTGCGCAGTTTTTTGTCTTCATCAGAATCGTCAGATTTTTCCTTATCACTTGTCGCTAAAACTGCACCGAACGATCGGATATCATAGAATTTTTTACACATCCATTTTTGGGTGCTCTGTTCAGCCTTGCGTTTGTCTTCTGGTGTTTTTATGGCTATTCCATCGTTGGCCTCGTTCCAAGCAGCTACAATGGCTCGGTTGAGTACCGCTTTATCTCTCACAAAAATGGAGTAAGGTGCTTTTGGGGAATCACTCTCAAGCTGCGGGTATACCATTTCAACATAATTTCTCACCTTTCTTTTCAAACACACATCTGTTACTAGACCCATCCCGGTTTCGGCATCAATTCTGGGCAAATTACCCGCATCCGGATCGCCGTTCGGATTGCCGTCCATTACGTCAAAATAGAGGACGAAATCATAGCGTTTGTCAATGGCTGCCATATGCAATTCCTTTCTTTGCTATTTTTTTAATTATTGAGGGTTGACGGCTATTTGCTCGAAAAGAAATCTTGACGCTGATGATAATAGCCAATGGAAAAATAACCCTGCTCTGTCATTGCCAAATGAGCGGGAAAATCATTCAGTTTTTCGATGATTTCACCGATTGCTTTTTCAAAATTGACCCTGCGACCAGGATTGTCCAACTTGGATAGGTGGTGGTTTTTCAGCTTGAGGAGCTGCGAGAAGACTGCTACCGGGCTCGTTGAAGCTGCTCCAAAATACCGGTCGCGAATAGTGGCGTTTATGCCTGGGTTGGCTTCCTCCTGGATTTTTTCCAGAACCGCAAATAGCCGTCCAAGCAGATAACCTGGGTTGGTGTTGTCTGGATCGAGTCCCATTGTGATCTCCTTTTCATTAGTCCTTGTGCATCGCTTGATTCTATTGAGATATGCTTTCATGATCGCAGCACGAGTGCGGGTAACCTGACGTTCAGCGCGGATGCGTCGAATGCACTGCTGCATTAGCACCGCAGGATAGGGGGAGCCGTCCAGAATGCTTTCAGCAACAGAGGCGATCAAATTTGGCGGCACCCGGTCCAGCTTGTCTTCCAGGGCTGTTGATGCCAGGAGCCGATAAAGCGAAAGGTATTCGGGATCAAACGGCGACCGGATGATTTCAAGATCGTCAAAATGCTGTTTGATCTTTTCGGCAAAGTCCTGGCAGGTCCCTTCCAGGAAAAGACGAACGGTGATACGCGCGGCATTTGGTGCCAGTGCCAGTACATAAAAACGGTCCGAGCTATTGGATAGGTGGCCGGAAAAGATCGACTGATAGAGACCTTTTACCGCCTTGATGTTACGATCCGGATCATCTTTGGAATCGCTGAAATACCAGGTGAAATTGCTTTCCAGATTAAATCCATTATTCTTGTTGGATTTTTTTTGCGCCCAGAATACAAAGGTGGTTTCGCCGATGACAATCCTGTTTTCTTGTGAGGAGAGTAGCTCTTTCAGCGCCGTTGTATAAGCCGATTCAGCGCTCCTTGAAATGGGTGCATTAAAAGCCTGCTCCTTGCCGTAGGAATCATATCCCGACTTCCTTTGGAAGGCCACCAAGGTGGCATTGCTCTTGGACCCCCAAATTGGAGTCGCTGTGTGAAGTCTGGAAATTGGACTGATCTCACCAGTGATCAGGCACCGGCCGGTGACGGCATCGGGAGCAGCAACTGCATTTACTTGTGATGTGATATACTCTTTTACCGCTTTCCTCTCTGGGATTACATCCCTCTCGCCAAGAAGCCTGAAGGTAAGATTGCAACCTGGTATTTTAGTGCATTCGTTCCACCTGGCATGCTGTTTTACTCGTTCTGCCTGCCCATTTTCGTAAAAAGACAGAACTGCAGCAACCCCGGCGTCTTTCTTAAGCAACGTTGGCAGAGCTTTGAGCTGCTTAACAAAGCTTTCATACTGCAATTGTGCCATGGTATGCGCTTTTTCAGTATTGTCTTTTGCATGCCCAAGTACATAACCATAATGGTCCCAGAGTAGAAATGCCGTTTGCCATGATTTTAGGCCAGGCCTTTTTTGGCTTTTAGGCACCAGAAACCGCTTGCCTTTATTATCATCACCCCTAGTGTCATCCAAATCCACAAAGCAACCATCTTTGTCGATCACAATGATGAATTTGATCTCCTGCCATTGTAAGCCCTCCGGTGCGATTGTGCTTTCGGAATCGGCTGCCTTGCGCTGATAGTAATCATACAATGCATGCAGGATCATCGCAGCACCTCCTTGCTTTCCCGTGGAGGAATATGAACTACGCCATGTTCAATCCTAGCTCTGAAGAAGAGCGGCTGGGGATTGCCTGCATCGGTGAAATCCATATCGTACAGCATGATGCCAAGATCCCGCGTTTCCTTGATCGGTGAGGCTGCTTCCTCTTCGGGCTGATCTACAAAGTGGAAATTGCAGCTGAACTCTCGACATCCGAGGTAGGGCTGATTGAAGCATTGTCCCTTGCGAGCACGGCGCTCGAACATAGCCAGATATTTGCCCGGGCTTTCCTCAGGCCGATAATGTTCCGCTTTGTTTTGATTTAGCTTGATTTCTTCCCGCCCAAGAGTGCTCTCATCATCTTGCCATAATGATCCGAGCACAGCACTGGACCGCCCCACCTGGCGTTGAGTTTCCGGGATATAATCCAGTGTGGCGTAGAACCGATATCGGACATCATGGAGGAACCTGCCGCCCCGCTGCTGGCGGAGGTCATTAATATAGAGTCCTTCGCTCTGCGGGCTCATCAGTGCGCCGATTTCATTACGACGCAGAGAAATCCATTTGATAGGATTGAGAACTTCGATTTTGTTTACCTGCCAACGTATCGCCGGTTTCCAGAAAATGGCTTCAAACACTGCACGTACGGCAGAGGGAGTGGGGACATCGTAACTGAGCCGTTCCACTTTAAGTTCAGGACGTGTGAAACAAGCATAGTCTGACCAGACTTCGATGCAGAAAGGCTTATAAGAGGTTTCAGGCATGAATTTCCTCCTCATTCTTTTAATATTTTGCTGTAGAATATGAAGTCTTTTGTGAAGCGCGGAGCTTATCCCGATCAGATCACTGCTGTTTGCTTAAATCAGCTAATCAGTGTTTGTTGTAAAAAGTCTCTATCAAGCTGTAGCCCAATGCCTGGTTGATAAAGACCATTATCTCGCTGCACCCAATAGCCGCCGACTGACTCGATGAGATTATGAGTTCTCATAACTTCAAAGTCGTGAATAGGGACGTTGACTATATAACGCTGCAATTTCTGCAACACCCATCGTTTGTTCCCTGGTTTCTGAAGCGCGCCGATTAGTTGGCCGCTCTCATCTTCCTTATTCGGACTATTGTAGCGCACAATGATTGCCTGATAGAAATGTTCGTCGATCAGGTGAAATTTCTGCGCCAGGGTGCGAAACTGGAATTTAAATTCCTGTGCGTCTCTCACCAAATCCGTAAAGAATCCTGGCTTGTCCACTTCATCGAGGGATCCATAAAAATGTTGAAAGTACTTGTTGAAGAGCTTTGGAGACAGTCCCTCCACTTTTTCACTCCGGAGTACTTCCTTGCAGGCTTGCTCTCCCTTGCGCAAAAGACCCGGTGGCGCCGGCTCAGGGGGAATAAAGACCACTACCTTGCCTTTTTTCCCCTTTTCTGCCATTCTATTTTCCCGGTTGCAACGCCCGGCGGCCTGGGCGATGGAGTCTAAGCCGGCCAAGGCGCGATAGACCGCAGGAAAATCAATGTCTACGCCTGCTTCCACCAGCTGTGTACTGATGACTCGTACAGTAACACCTTTTTGCAGTTTTTCCTTGATTTGGGAAATGATGTTGCTTCTTTCTTCAGCACACATTAGTGCGGAGAGATGTATCGTTCCCTCGGGCATCATGGCATGAAGTTCGCGGCAATCCTTGCGGGTATTGACGATGCAGAGTACTTGTTTATGGTGGATCAACTTATCGCGTATGATTTCCCACGAGGAGGGCGTCTGGAAGTCAGATGGATATGAAATCTCCACACGGTCGAGCTCGTGAGCCAGGGACTCCGGATCTTCAATGATTCGCTGGACGTTATCAAGTCCGTCCATCATGGCACGACCGCTGCCAATGCGCCCTTCCAGAGCCGGTTGTGTGGCTGTCATCAGGACAATACTCACGTTGAAATAGGCTACCAGACCGCGCATCACTGCAAGAATGGGCTTTAAATATTCCGGTGGCAGCATCTGCACTTCATCGAGAATGATGACACTGTTGGCGATATTATGCAGCTTGCGACAGGATGAAGTACGGGCTGCAAAGAGCGATTCGAAAAGCTGGACATTGGTCGTAACGATAATGGGAGCGTCCCAGTTTTCTGCAGCCAGGCGGTTTCTGCTGGTCTCCCGGTCCGGATCTATGCTGCTATGATGTTCGACAACCTGGTCCTCACCGAAGAGCACTTCTCCATGCTTGCGTCGTATCTCTATTTCTGTGTCATTATCAGACCCATATTTAAAGATTCTGGCTGTCTGCTCGATGATGCTGGTATAGGGAATGGCGTAAATGATACGCCGTTTCTGGTGAACAAGGGCATGCCGAAGGGCAAAAGCCATAGAGGAGAGCGTCTTGCCGCCACCAGTAGGGACTGTCAGGGAGAAGAAACCAGGGGCGAGAGTGGCTTTTTCCAAGCACTGTTCGCGGATTTTTTTTCGGGCATGATTCAGGGCTGTATTAGGCGCCTTTTCTTCCTTGTGTTGGATATATTTTTCAAACTGCTGCTCCAATTCGCCAAGAGATTTGTAGGCCCCCCTATTGACTGCATTCGCTTGATTCATGAAGGATTCTGTATCAAGAAAATCAGCATCCACGAGACATGAGAAAAGCATGCGCAACCATAAATGGAAATGTGGTAAAGCGGCTTGGAATTCCTTATCGGATTTGATGCCAAGTGGAGGGGATTGAGGAATCCTTTTAGCCAGGAGCGATTTGGCTTCCGGAATGTCTTTTATGCCTGCAAAATCAGCCTCTCGCAGCCGGCTATCGGTCTCAAAAAGCCGTCCATTCAAATCGCCACCGGTTTTTACGGGATCCCAATCCGGAAGCCCGGCATGATGACCAGCCAATAGATAGGCCAGGATGCGTGCAGGCGGATTTTGACCACCACATCGCAATGCCTGGATGGCGCCGGCAGTGCTGTGATTGGGCCTACCCTTCTCGGTTTCAATATGCGCCTCTGGATCATATCCTGTCTTGCGTCTGATATAGCTCTGCCATTTTGGATCAAATTTGCCGAGATCATGCCACCAGCCCAGCAGCTCTCCCCAATCCCTGTTCCCAAAGGCCGCAGAGAATTCCCCAGCCCGTCTTGCAGTTCCCTCGAGATGATCTATCAGTAACTGCTGCAGCCAGCGACCGTTATGGTCTTGTGTAGCCCTGGCAATATTCTTATACTCAGCTTGTATATCTAACACTGGATAGCTATGATTGGTCTTCATTCTTTCCTCTCCTGCCCCTGCCATTCTCTCCACCCTGGGCCGGCGCTGCGTGGCTTCAGTACACCCCGCGGCGCTGAATTGAACATCCTGCTCCCGGCTGTCGGGGCACCCTGAGCCACCGGTTTCGATTTCCGTAGAGTCATCGTACCGGCTGGTTTCAACCAGGTTGTTGCTGGACTTGACTTCAGCAATAAGACTACGGTTGCCTGCTTTATTGACCGCGGCCAGAACAATCCTTTCTGTTTTACTCCATCAGCGCCCTATCCGCATGAATGGAAACAAGTCTGCATCACATCCCGGATCTACTTTATGCAAACTTGCTCACAGGCGTCGCTCTAGTTAACCGGCTAGTCCCTATAAATCTTTTGGGGGAGCATGTCAATCTGCCCTGATCCTTTAGACCTGCGGGAGGAGAAGACAACCGGAACCAGTAATACAGAAAGGTATCCAAAATCCAGTAGAGTCCCGTATTTGATTTGTGTGGTTTGGACTCTGTCACCGGGAGTTCATGCTTTTAAATCTGTGCGTCGGCAAAACTCCCAGTTGCTCTTTGGTCGGGATTGGAAAAAACCGGTCGCGTTGGCGATCTCTCTTTTGCCCTAACAAGGCTATGATTTCGCTTCAGGAACTGAAATTCTGAGTTGCCAGTAGAGTATCGAATACACAGGTTGAATAGACCACTGAAAACTGATTGAATTGATCTCAAAAGTTCATTTTTGTTCCGGCAAAATATAAAGCCGGTTTGTTTTGAATGAATTGCTCGGCAGGTTCAGTCTTGCAGACTCACCGCTAGCCCCAAAGAATAATTTACTTTCCGCCGACTCAATTCCTGAATGAATTCAAAAGCCCAAGCGTTTTCAACCGGTTGATAAATTTATGCTTGTATATCTAAAAAATACGATGGCTGAAAGAATCAGTTATCCGGTACTGTTAGGCGGGTTGTTGCATGATTGAATGCTGGCAAGTTGTAATATCTTGTCCGGCCCCCAAAAAGCACTTTCCTGCCGCTTTCGCTGATAAGTGCGCCTTCTCTACCTCTCCATGATCGTCCCCCTCATCAGAGATTCTCTTTTCAATAAATAGCTACAAAATGGCTGTATTGCAGAAAAAATCAGCAATAGCGCCAGATATTAAAAGCCAGAGCCGGTTAGGCGCCAGGAGGTGTCAAGTAGGAGCCAGAAACTCGGGAAGGGCTGGAGGCGGAACCGGGTGGAAGCCGGACGTCATGGGGTAGCCTCTTTGCTATTGGCGCTTGCTTTTCTGGCTCATTCTTGATATCTTTATTTCACCGTCAGGGCACGAGTCGGAACCATCCCCTTTTCCCGGAAAGAGGCACCATGACCGAAGAGCACCTGCAGACCCTCCTTGCCATGGCCGCCTATATGGCCCTGGTCATTGCTATCGGCCTCTATTACGCCCGGCGCGCCAACGCCAGCAGCAAGGACTTTTTTATCGGCGGCAGAACCATCGGACCCTGGATCACCGCCTTCAGCGCCGAAGCCTCCGATATGAGCGGCTGGCTGCTGATGGGGCTACCCGGAGTCGCCTACTGGCTCGGCCTCAGCGAGGCCTTCTGGACCGCGGCCGGTCTCGCCATCGGCACCTACCTCAACTGGCTGCTGGTGGCCAAACGGCTGCGCCATTACTCCTCCCTCGCCGGCGACGCCATCACCATTCCTGACTTTTTAAGCAACCGCTTCCAGGAACAACGCCAGGTGCTGATGAGCACCGCCGCCTTGTTTATCCTGGTTTTTTTTACCGTCTATGCCGCCAGCTGCTTTGTAACCGTGGGAAAGCTCTTCACCGCCCTCTTCGGCCTCCCCTATCCCTATATGATGATGCTCGGCGCCCTCTTTGTCCTCACCTACGTGGCCATCGGAGGCTTTCTTGCCGAAACCGTCTCCGATCTCATCCAGGCAATCGTGATGATCTGCGCCCTGGGGGTGATCACCCTGTCAGGAATTCAGGCTGCAGGCGGATTCACCCAGGTGATGGAGAACATCCGCCGCATCCCCGGCTTTTTTGAACTCTTCGGCATCGCCCAACCCGTGGTCCGCGACGGGATCCAGGGGACCGGCGCCGCGGGAGAGCCGCTTTTTGGCGGAGTCGGCCCATACGGTTTGTTGACCATTCTCTCCACCCTCTCCTGGGGGCTGGGCTATTTCGGGATGCCCCACGTCCTCATCCGTTTTATGGCGATTCGCAATCCGGGTGAACTGGATCAATCGCGGCGGATTGCCATCAGCTGGTGCCTGATCTCCCTCACAGCGGCGGTCGTCATCGGTCTGACCGGCCGGGCGCTCTATCCGGCCCTTTTTCTGACCCAAAGCGGCGCGGAGAATATCTTTATCACGATGAGCCGAAACCTCTTCCCGCCCCTGCTCGCGGGCATCATCATGTCCGGCATCCTCGCTGCGACCATCAGCTCATCGGATTCCTACTTGCTGATCGCGACCTCCGCCTTTGCCAAGAATATCTACCAGCGCATTCTGAGAAAAGCAGCGTCGGACCGGGAGGTGATGCTGGTCACCCGGGCTTCCCTGCTGGCGATCACCCTCATCGGCATTTTCCTCGCCCTGGATGAAAAGAGCATCATTTTCAATCTGGTCTCCTTTGCCTGGGCCGGATTCGGTGCCACCTTCGGCCCGGTCATGCTTTTCTCCCTCTTTTGGAAACGGACGACCCGCAGCGGCGCCCTGGCAGGGATAGTTGCGGGCGGGACAATGGTCTTTTTCTGGAAACTGGTCGTGCGGCCGGCCGGCGGCGTCTTCGGCATTTACGAGCTGCTCCCGGCCTTTCTGTTTTCCTGCGGCGCCATTGCCGTTGTCTCCTGGCTGTCGCGAGCCCCTGCAGCATCCATCACAACGCTTTTTGATGAGGTGAATCATGCATAAACGAGTCCTCCTGCTGGCGTTGCTCTCCGCCTTGAGCGCCTCCGCGCGCGTCGGTGATGTCCTCAAGACCATTCCCTGCCCCGGGCCGATGCCGACCGGACTCGCTTGCGACGGCAAGGCCCTCTGGGTCGCCGATGCCTTCACCGACAAGCTCTACCGGATCGATCCCCGCACCGGCCAGGTCCTGGGCAGCATGGACGCGCCCGGCTACCATCCCGAGGGCCTCGCCTGGGATGACAGCCGGCTCTGGCATGTCGATGCCGGCGAAAAATATCTCTATCGCATCGACCCGGCCAACGGCCGCGCCGGGAACATCCTCGAATCCAACAGCCCCAATCCCCGGGGTATTGCATGGGACGGCCGGGATCTCTGGATGATCGACCACAAGAGCGACGCGGTGCTCCGGGTCTCGCCCGTCGATGGTATGATGATCCAGACCTTCCCCTCGCCCGCCGCCGAACCGACCGGCATCACCTATGACGGCCGTTATCTCTGGATCGCCGACCGCGGCACCGACCGCATTTACCTTGTCAACCCCGCCGATGGCCTCTGCCTCTCCTCGCTGCGTGCACCCGGCCCCTTCCCTTACGGTCTCGCCTGGGCCGAGGGAACCCTCTGGTGCGTCGATTACGAGAACCGTGAACTCTATCAGATCGAGGTGCTCTGCGACGAGATCATGACCCGTTGGGACAAGAAGGAGCTGAACCTCACCTTCGTCAAGGAGTTCCGCAATTACGGTCCCGGCACCGTGACCCGCCTCGATATCTATCTGCCCATCCCGGAGAGCCGCGACAACCAGAGGCTGCTGCAGCCGCCCGCTTTCGAACCCGGGGTGGACGAAATCATCAGCGACCGCTGGGGGCAAAAGCTCGCCCATTTCCGTTATGAGAACCTCAAGAGCGGCGCCGTGGTCAAGCCCGCCTGGCGCGTTCCGGCCGAGGTCTTCAGCGTCGAATATTTCATCTACCCCGATCGTGTCGGTCCGCTAAGCGCCGTTCCGGCCGAGATCCGGGAAAAATACCTTACGGACGGCGATAAGTACCAGATCCAGGACCCCTTCATACAGGCCTTGGCCCGTAAAATCGCCGGAGAGGAACAGAATCCCTACTGGATCGCCCGCCGGGTCTTTGAATATCTGACCGAAAATCTCAGTTACAATCTAAAACCGGTGGGAGGATGGAACCCGGCGCCCACGGTGCTGCGGCGCGGTACCGCCTCCTGCTCCGAGTACACCTATTCCATGATCGCCCTGTGCCGCGCCCTCGGCGTGCCGGTGCGCTACGCCGGAGCGGTGAGTCTGCGCGGCGATGATGCCAGCGTCGATGATGTCTTTCACCGCTGGACCGAGGTCTGGCTGCCGCCGTACGGCTGGATTCCCTTCGACGCCAACAAGGGCGACGCTGACACACCAGGTGGCAAGGTTCTCGGCATCGGCAATATCGCCAACCGCTATATCATCACCACCGAGAACGGCGGCGGCGACCAATACCTCTGGTTCGGCTACAATTACGGCTTTTCCTGGAGCTCGGAAGGCAAATGCCGCATCGCGGAGGAGAGCTATGGCCTCTGGTCGCCGCGCGGCGTAAAAAAACTTTTTCGGCCGTTGTGACGGATCCCGGCAAGACCGCCTGGCGGCGGGTGGGAGCCAGAAGACGACAGGTGGGAGCCAAAAATCTCATTGAAAGGAAAAATACTGATGCTGAAGCAAATCACTCCCGGCGACCTCGTCGTCTCTCCCTTTGACCTCCTCGACAAGAGCTGGGCCCTGGTCGTCGCCGGAACCGACCAGCCCAACCCCATGACCGTCTCCTGGGGCGGTTTTGGCACTCTCTGGAATCAGCCGATGGTCACCATCTATATCCGCCCCACGCGCTATACCTTCGATCTGCTCAACAGCCACCCCGAGTTCACACTGAACTTTATGCCGGCAAAGTACCACAGCGCCCTGAATTATTGCGGCTCCCACAGCGGCCGAAATGAGAACAAGTGGGAAAAGGCAGGATTGCAGCCCCTCGAGAGCACAGCGGTCGCGGTGCCGCGCGTCGCCGGGGTCGCCCTTTCCTTCGAATGCCGCATCATGGCCTGGCAGGATTTCCAGCCGGAGCACTTTTTGCAGTCCGGGATCGAGGGCAATTACCCCCGCAAGGATTATCACCGCATTTTCTGGGGCGAGCCGCTGGCGATCTGGCTCGATGAGCGCTGGGAACACAGCAGCGGGACCGGCCTGAAGTGAGAGCCTGGATGAATAATGGACTCGGTCTGCTGCTCGCTGCAGGGTTCCTCTTCCGGGCCGCTGCGGCCGCCGCAGCGGAACCCATCCTCCTGGTTTCCCCCGAGCACCCCGCAGCCGGTACGCGCTTCCGGGTCATTGCGGTCGCGGAATCGGGAATCGGGGATACGCGCTTTGTCGCCGCCGGGCCTGAGGGCGAGCTTGAGCCCCACGCCGAACGCAGCGGTGACGGCCCGCCCTTGTGGCGGAGCGCTGAATTCCAGGCCGGCCCGGCCGGAAGCTATCGCATCACCTTGCGGGCGGGCCGCCGCGAAATCACCAGCAGGACGGTATCCCTCACCACCAAACCAGTGCCCCTGCCCAAGTCCGGTGGGGTCTGGGAGAACCGCCGCGCCTGGGGCCGCGAGACCGAACTGCTCTACGCCGCCTGGATCCATGCCCTCTTCCAGGATGCGGCGGAAGGCGCCTCCTGGAACAGCCTCCATGCGGTGACTCAGCGCGCAGAGGCCAACCTTCTTTATAACCACCTTGGTTTTGGCGAGGACGATCCGGCGAGCAGCCTCCACGTGATCATGGAGCCCGACTGCGCCGATAATCCCTTCTTCCTGCGCGCCTATTTCAGCTGGAAACTCGGCCTCCCCTTCGGGTATCACGAAGCAGGGCGCGGCACCCTCAAGGCGGCGCCGCACACCGGAACCTGGTTCACCAACAGCCGCCCTGCGGGCGCACCGCATCCCGTGCGCGCCTTCAATGCCTTTCTGCGCGAGGTGATGAATACCATCCATTCGGGCACCGCCCGCACCCGGCTCGAGGATGACTCCTCCGATTACTATCCCCTCGCCCTGACGCGCGAGGCCCTGCGCCCGGGCTCGGTCTTTGCCGACCCCTACGGTCACACCTTCGTCCTGGTCCGCTGGGTGGCGCAGTCCGGCGGCAAACCGGGCGCACTTCTTGCCGTCGATGCCCAACCCGACGGGACGGTGCAGATCAAGCGCTTCTGGAAGGGCAACTTTCTCTTCGCCACCAGCGGCGTGATCGGCGAACCCGGCTTCAAAGCCTTCCGGCCGATTGTTGCCGCCCAAAACGGGCTGCAGCTGCTGACCAATAAGGAGATCGCGGTCTGTCCCGGATACGGTGGCGTTTCACTCGCGCAAAAGGGAATGGCGAGTGAAACCTTTTATGATGCCATGGCGCGATTGATCAATCCGCAGCCGCTCGATCCGGAGACGGCGCTCCTCGACCTGATCTCCGCGCTGCAGGAGCAGCTGCTCGTCCGCGTCGAATCGGTGGGCAACGGCGAGGCCTACATGCAGGCCCATCCCGGCACGGTCATTGCGATGCCCATGAACACCGCCGGGCTCTTTCAGGCGGGCGGACTCTGGGAGGATTATTCCACGCCCAACCGCGATCTGCGGGTGCTCATCGCCATCGATGCCGTGCTCGACTTCCCAGCACGCATCGTCCGGTCGCCCGGTGACTACCGGCTGTCCCGATGGAGGAGCGCCGAAAAGGTGAAGCAGGAACTGGAGACGCTGATCGCTCAAAAAACGGCCGAGTTGACGATCCGCTACACCCGCTCCGACGGCGCGCAGCAGACGCTGAGCCTCGCCGAGATCATTCGTCGCCGCGAGGCCTTTGAAATGGGCTACAACCCCAATGACGGCGTCGAGATCCGCTGGGGCGCCCCGGCGGGAAGCGCCGAGCTTAAAAGCTGCAGGCGGCGCGCACCGGCCGCCCAGCTCGAACAGATGCGCAAGTTGCGTCCCTGGTTTCAGAAGAGGCTGCACCCGCCGACATGAGCGCCGACGATCCCAAATCCCGCCGCCTGACGGATGCCGAGGCAGCCTTGAGCCGGGACGAACAGCGCGTGCGCCGTCTGCTTCAGGCCGCGGTCGATTATATCTATACCGTGCGCGTCGAAAACGGCCGGGCCGTCGAGACCCTGCACGGCCCCGGCTGTGTGCTCGTAACCGGCTACAAACCGGAAGAGTATCTCAACGATCCCTCCTTGTGGATCCGCATGGTCCCCGAAGAGGACCGTCCGGCGGTGCAGGCCCAGGCGGAGGCCGCGCTGCGCGGTGAAACTACGTTGCCGATCGAACACCGCATCGTTCACGCTGACGGCACGATCCGCTGGGTCAAGAGCGTCGTCGTCGCCCATCGCAAGACCGATGACGAAGTGAGCGAGTACGACGGGCTGATCAATGACATCACGGCGCGCAAGCAGGCGGAGGAGCTGACCATCCGCCAGCAGGCGCAGCTGATCCAAGCCGACAAGATGGCGACCCTGGGCACGCTGGTTTCGGGCGTGGCCCACGAAATCAACAATCCCAACAATTACATCTTGCTCAACGCCAAGCTGATCGCCAAGGCCTGGAAGGATCTTTTGCCGGCGCTGCAGCATTATTTCGAGCACGAGGGCGATTTCCGGATCGCCGGCATGCCCTATTCCAAGGCGGTCACCGAGATCCCGGCGCTCACCCAGGCGATCGTCGACGGTACCATGCGCATCCAGAAGATCGTCCAGAATCTCAAGGATTTTGCACGCAGTGACCCGGGGGAACTGGATCAGATGATCCCGGTCAATGCAGTGGTGGAGGCGGCGATGATGATCGTCGCCAACCTGGTGCGCAAATCAACCGACCATTTCAGCGTCGACCTCGGTGCTGAAATTCCGGCGCTCCGAGGCAATTTCCAGCAGCTGGAGCAGGTGGTGATCAATCTGCTCACCAACGCCTGCCAGGCCCTTGCAGGTCGCGAGCAGGAGATCGCGCTGCGCACCCGCCACGACCGCGCGCGCCATACCGCGGTGATTGAAGTCGCTGATACGGGCATCGGTATCGATCCCGAACAGGCGCGCTACATCTTCGACCCCTTCTATACCACGCGGCGCGACATCGGCGGCACCGGACTGGGGCTGGCGATCTCGTACAACATTGTCAAGCGGCACGGCGGCGAACTCCAGTTCACCTCCAAATCGGGCCAGGGGACTACCTTTCGCGTGGTCCTCCCCTTGCCCTGATCCGCGCCAGAAAGAGGATTTGCATGAGCGATGTAATCTATCCGGACCATCCGGTGCTCCTGGTCGACGACGAGGAGCAGTTCCTGCGCAGTGCCAGCTACACCCTGATCTCTGAGGGGATCACCAACGTCGAGACCTGCCAGGAGAGCCGACAGGTCATGGAACGGCTGGCGCGGCAGAGCTATGCCCTGGTCGTCCTCGATATGATGATGCCGCATCTTTCGGGGGAGGAGCTGCTCAAGCAGATCGTCCGCGATTATCCGGAGGTGCCAGTGGTTATCATCACGGCGATCAACGAGGTGGAGTGGGTGGTCAAAACCATCAAGGCCGGGGCCTTTGATTACCTGGTCAAACCGGTCGATGATGCGCGCCTGGTAACGGTGGTGGTGCGGGCCCTGCAGCTGCGCGAAGTGCGCGACGAGAATATCCTGCTCAAACAGTATCTGCTCTCGGCCCGGCTGGAGCACCCGGAGAAATTCGCGGCCATCATCACCGAAAGCCAGGCGATGCGCGGCATTTTTCAGTATATCGAGGCCATCGCGCGGACACCCCTGCCGGTGCTGATCACCGGCGAGACCGGAACCGGCAAGGAGCTGATTGCCCGAGCCCTGCATGACGTCAGCGGCCGCAGCGGCGAGTTTGTCGCTCTCAACGTGGCGGGCGTGGACGACCATTTCTTCTCCGATACCCTCTTCGGTCATACACGCGGCGCCTTCACCGGCGCCGATCGCGAGCGCAAGGGATTGATCGAACAGGCGGCGGGCGGCACACTCTTTCTCGACGAGATCGGCGATCTCAGCCTCGAGTCGCAGGTCAAGCTGCTGCGGCTGCTGCAGGAGGCGGAGTATTACCCCCTCGGCGCCGATACGACGAAAACCTCCGATGCGCGCGTGGTCGTGGCCACCCTCCGTGGCATCGAGTATCTGCAAAAGAGCGATCGCTTTCGCAAGGACCTCTATTACCGCCTCAAATCCCATCACATCGCCCTGCCGCCCCTGCGCCAACGCCGCGAGGATATCCACCTGCTGGTCGATCATTTTCTCCTGAAGGCGGCGGATAAGCTGGGGAAGCGCCGGATCACCCCGCCGAAGGAACTCTATGCCCTGCTGGCGAATTATCCCTTCCCCGGCAATATCCGCGAGCTCGAGGGGATGATTGACGATGCCGTCAGCCGCCACCAGGGGGGTGTGCTTTCGCTGGAACCCTTCCGGCGGGCAGTCGACCCCGGCTGGCAGGAGGGGGAAGAGAGCGGAAGTGTGGTGGAAGAACCGGCAGGGGAGGGGGCGATCGCTTTCGGCGAAATCCTGCCGACGCTGCGCCAAGCGGAGAAGGCGCTGATTGCGGAGGCGTTGCGGCGGGCGGAGAACAATCAGGGGATCGCCGCGGGGATGCTCGGGTTGACGCGCCGCGCTCTCAACAACCGGCTGCAGCGGGAAAAATAGCCCCCACCGTCTCGCTCCCACCCGGCGCGCTTCCGTCGGCAGCTTCCCCGTCTCCCCATCTCCACCCCTGCCACATTTCTGCCGCCCCCCGTCATCGTGACCTATACAAAAAATCAATAAAAACAATATAATTGCTTGCAATGGTCCGCCATTCCGCCCGGAATGTGGCACCCCTTTGCATCCTGCATCAACTGCGCATCAGAATCTTACTGAATGATATTAAAATATTTATAAAAAATTTTAAGGTTTGGCAGGCCCTTTGCATGAGCCCGCCGCGAAGAACGGCAGGCCACCGTTCTTGACGAAGCAATCTGAACCCGTCTGTTTTCAAGGAGGTCTATATGAAAAAAGGAATGTTCACCCTGGCCCTGGCCGGCCTGTTGGCCGGTTTCAGCTATGGTGCAGACAACACCGCAAGCCTCAGCACCGCCAAACTGGTGAAGGCTGTCGAGGACTATACGCTGGCCCTCAAATCGGAAAATCCCGGCGTCCGCTCCAGCGCCCTCTATATGCTGGCGCTGATCAAATCTCAGTACCCCAAACTGAACGTCTCCGAGGTTAAAAGCAAACTGAGCAAGCTCAGCCGCAAGGACGACGATCCGGTGGTACGGATCCACGCCAACCTGATCCTCAGCTATCTCAACAGCGATTCGCTGATGACCAAGATCAAGGTCGAGGATCCCCGGACTCCGGCGGTCTTTTACTCGCAGCTCATCGCCGAAATGACGGCGAGTCCGGATGAAGCAAAATAACCGCACCGTGCGCAGATCGCAAGCCCCATCTCCCCTTGTGGAGGTGGGGCTTTTTTTATGGGTGTGCCGTTCAGCCGCTTCATTTAGCTTGCATTCCACGGACATAATATCTATATTGACCATAATAACAATTGGTTAACCGCATGCTGGTTTTCGTTGCGCTTGCCCCCACGCTCAAGGATGAAACCGGGAGGAACGCTCACCATGCTCAAACACATACCCGCCATTCTCAGCCCGGACCTGCTCAAGATTCTCATGGAGATGGGACATGGCGATGAACTCGTCATCGCCGACGGCAATTTCCCCGCCGCTGCAGTCGCCCGCCGGCTCGTCCGGCTGGACGGGCATGGCGTGCCCGAACTCTTGAAGGCCATCCTCCGCTTCTTTCCCCTCGACCCGTATGTCGAGAGGCCTGCGGCCCTCATGGCGGTCGTTCCGGGCGACCCGGTTTGTCCCGTAATCTAGGAGCAGTACCGGCGCCTGTTGCGAGAGAGCGGCGAGCCCTTCACCGAGTTCGACTTTATGGAACGGTTCGCATTCTATGAACGCGCAAAAAAAGCCTAATTGATGTCATGGACAAACATTTTCAGGATCTGCTGCATCTTACCAAATCGCAATCGGCCTGGGTGTAGTTCTCCCATTACCGGGGTTACTTCCTCATGGCCTTGCCCGCAAGCTGGCTGGCACGCAAGCTCGGCTACAAGGGCGGCATCATCTCGGGGCTCCTGCTGGTCTCCGTTGGCGGGTTCTGGTTCATTGCCGCGACCCGGATTGCAACCTTCTGGAGTTTTTTGCTCGGAGTCTGCCTGATCACGATGGGCCTGACCATTCTGGAAACCGTGGCCAATCCCTACACCACCATGCTCGGCCCGAAAGACTACGCCGCAGCCCGCATCGGGCCCTCGGCGTTTATGCGCTGATCAATGTGCTGATCTGCATCGTGATCGTTCTCCGGCTCGGCTGGATCTCGGTCGCCGCGGTTTTCGTCAGTTTTTTCTTCATGTCGATTCTGCTTCGCCTGCGTAGCGCTTTACGGGTTTACGTGGCAAAAAATGAGTCGCGCTCACTGGAAGGCACGCTGAAAGCGCGATAAAACAGCACCCGTCAGGACGACTGTTGAGAGGGCCAATGCGGAGTTCATGACGCCCATCCGATACGGGTGCGGCTGGTCTGGTGAAGCAGCGGCCGGAAGGACCGATCGCAGAATTATCTTGTATCTCTGTACCTTGATGGCTAAATTGCCGCAAAAATGAACCCTAACTGGAATGTCTGTCCCGATGGCCAACGAACCCAACAAGATCATCTATTCCATGATCGGCGTCAGCAAGGTCTACCAGCAGAAAGCCGTTCTGAAGAATATCTCGCTCTCCTATTTCTACGGCGCCAAGATCGGCGTCCTTGGACTCAACGGCTCAGGCAAGAGCACCCTGCTGCGGATTCTCGCCGGCATCGAGAAGGACTTTACTGGAGAGACCGTGCTCTCGCCGGGCTATACGGTCGGTTTGCTGGAGCAGGAGCCGGTGCTGGACGAGAGCAAGAGCGTCAGGGAGATCGTGCAGCAGGGGGTGCAGGAGGTTGTCGACCTTCTCGCCGAATATGAGGTCATCAACAGCCGCTTCGCCGAGCCGATGAGCGACGCGGAAATGGACAAGCTGATCGAACGCCAGGGAGCGGTGCAGGAGAAGCTCGATCACCTTAATGCGTGGGATCTGGATTCGCGGCTGGAGCTGGCGATGGATGCCCTCAATTGCCCTCCCGGCGAGACGCCGGTCCGGGTGCTTTCGGGCGGCGAGCGCCGGCGGGTGGCCCTGTGCCGGCTGCTGCTGCAGCAGCCCGACATCCTTCTGCTCGACGAACCGACCAACCATCTCGATGCCGAGACGGTGCTGTGGCTCGAGGCCGAGCTGAACCGCTACCCAGGCACGGTCATCGCGGTCACCCATGACCGCTATTTCCTCGACAATGTCGCCGGCTGGATTCTCGAACTGGACCGAGGCGAGGGCATTCCCTGGAAGGGCAATTACTCCTCCTGGCTGGAGCAGAAAGAGGCGCGGCTGCTGCTGGAGGAGAAAAAGGAGACCGAGCGGCAAAAGACCCTGCGGCGCGAGCTGGAATGGATCCGCATGACGCCGCGAGCGCGCCAGGCCAAATCCAAAGCGCGTATCAGCGCCTACGAGCGCCTGCTCGAGGAGGAGAGTACCGCACGGCAAAAGGATCTGGAGCTCTATATCCCCTCCGGACCACGGCTGGGCAAGATCGTTATCCAGGCGGAGCAGATCAGCAAGAGTTACGGCGACCGGATCCTGTTCGAAGAGTTTTCCTTCAATCTGCCGCCCGGCGGCATCATCGGCGTGATCGGGCCCAACGGCGCCGGCAAGACCACCCTCTTCCGGCTGATCGTTCAGGATGAGCAGCCGGACCGCGGTGTTATCCGCATCGGCGAGACCGTCCGGCTCGCCTATGTCGATCAAAGCCGGGCCGCGCTCGATCCGCAAAAGACCGTGTGGGAGATGATCAGCGGCGGTCAGGAGCGAATCCAGCTGGGCGGCCGGGAGATGAATTCGCGCGCTTATGTGGGCCAGTTCAATTTCCTCGGCAGCGATCAGCAGAAAAAGGTCGGCCTGCTCTCCGGCGGCGAGCGCAACCGGGTGCACCTGGCCCTGGCCCTCAAGCAAGGCGCCAATGTAATCCTGCTCGACGAGCCCACCAACGATCTCGATGTCAATACCATGCGCGCGCTCGAGGAGGGATTGCTAAGCTTCGCCGGCTGCGCGGTGGTGATCAGCCATGACCGCTGGTTTTTGGACCGGATCTGCACCCACATCATCTCCTTCGAGGGCGACAGCGGCGTGGTCTGGTTTGAGGGCAATTTCAGCGACTATCAGGAAAACCGCCGCCAGCGTCTGGGCAAGGCGGCGGATGTGCCCCATCGGGTCAAATATAAAAGAATGACGCGATGACCCGGAGGAGTGCGGACGCCTCCATCCCCCTCTCCGCAGTCAGTGAGCATCCCCATCCCGGCCTGGTGCTGCTCGCCTTTGCCGCGTTCATCGCGTTGGGGATGCCGGATGGCGTGCTGGGTGTGGCCTGGCCCTCGGTCCGGTCCGGGTTCGGCCTTCCCCTTGATGCCGTCGGACTGCTCATCGCAGCCTCCACCGCCGGGTACCTGACCGCCAGCTTCGCCAGCGGGCTGCTGGTCGCACGTCTGGAGATCGGCCTGCTGTTGGCGGCGAGCTGTGCCCTCACCGGAGCCGGCTTAATCGGTTATACTCTGGTCCCTGCCTGGTGGATGATGGTGCTGCTGGGGATCGCAGCCGGTCTGGGAGCCGGCGCGATCGATGCCGGCCTTAACACCTACGCCGCAACCCATTTCAGTGCCGGACTGATGCAATGGCTGCATGCCAGCTACGGGGTGGGGGCTGCCCTCGGCCCCGTCACCATGACCGCCGCGCTGGCCAGCCTGCACTCCTGGCGGGCGGGTTATGTAGTCATCGGAGGATTTCAACTGGCCCTGGCGGTCTGCTTCGCGTTCACCCTCCCGGTATGGAACCGGACAGGAGAAGCCGTGGCCTCCACGGCACCCGGAGCGCCGGATTCCCGCCGGACCCCGTTGTCTGTGACCTTGCGCTCGCGCGGCGCCTGGCTGAGCATGCTGCTCTTCTTTCTCTATACCGGCGCTGAATTCTCGCTGGGAACCTGGAGCTATTCGCTGCTCACCGAGTCGCGCGGTATCCGGCCGGAGACGGCCGGCCTGTGGGCGGGCAGTTTCTGGGCGACCTTTACGGCGGGACGGATGGCTGCTGGTCTCTATGCCGGCCGGGCGGGTGTCGACCGCCTGGTGCGCGGCAGCCTGCTCGCCGCCCTCGCCGGCGCCCTGGTTTGGTGGTGGAATCCCCTGCCTGCTGCGAACCTCGTGGCGGTGATCGTGATCGGATTCGCCCTTGCTCCCATTTTCCCGGCCCTGACCACCGGGACCCGTCATCGGGTGGGCCTGCGCCACACCGCAAACACCATTGGCATGCAGATGGCGGCAGGTTCATTGGGTTGCGCCTTCACACCGGCCCTCGTCGGCGTCCTCGCCCGCCGCATTTCACTGGAGATCTTTCCGATCTGCCTGGTCGTCCTTTTCGTGACACTTCTCGGCCTGAATGCCCTGGCCGAAAGGTCGCGCGCCCGCCTGGCGGAGTAATCAGAATCCCTTTTATCCACGATGATCTACAGGAGAACCCATGAAAAGCTATCGCAAAGAACTCTGGTTCAATGTTCCCTCCCGCCGCGCTTTCATCCATATCACTCCCCAGGTCGAGCAGTGCCTCGCCGAGAGCGGTATCAGGGAGGGACTCCTCCTCGTCAATGCCATGCACATCACAGCATCCGTTTTTATCAACGACAATGAGAGCGGATTGCATCAGGACTATGAGAAGTGGCTGGAAAAACTGGCGCCGCACGAGCCGGTCGGCCAGTACCGGCATAATGATACCGGCGAGGATAATGCCGATGCCCATCTCAAGCGCCAGGTGATGGGGCGGGAAGTCGTTGTTGCCGTCACCGCCGGGAGGCTGGATTTTGGCCCATGGGAGCAGATTTTTTACGGGGAATTCGATGGCCGGCGCCGCAAGCGGGTACTGGTGAAGATCATCGGCGAGTGAGCCGGCCGCGGGAGAGTGATGGCAGCCAGGAGAGCCCCATCACCGCCAGGCAGCCGATGAGGTTATACCAGAGGAAGGAAATACCGCTCCAGAGGAAGCAGGCGACGACCACAGTTTCAGCGGCGAGGGCGGCACGAAAGACCGCGCGGCCACCGACGCGGGGCATGTAAAAGGCGGTCAGAAAGATACCGAGGATGGTGCCGTAAAAGAGCGAACCGAGGATGTTGACCGCCTCGATCAGCGACCCCAGGCGGCTGGCATAATCGGCGAAGGCGACTGCGAAAAATCCCCAGAAGAGGGTGGCCCCGCGGGAAAAGCGGACGGTGCGGCGCTCTGCTGCGGCTTGATTAACGGCCTGAGCCGCGGCGGGATCGAGCTTGCCGGCCTCCTCGCCGCTGGCATCGGCTGCCGTAGTGGCTTGCGGCTGGCGCCGGAACCGGCGATAAAAATCCACCGTCGTGGTCGAGGCGAGGGCGTTGAGCTCGGCGGCTGTCGATCCCATGGCCGCCGCGACGATAGCTGCAATCACAAGACCGAGCAAGCCGACCGGCAAGTAATGGACCAGAAAGGTGAGAAAGACAAAATTGGTATCCTTGCGGTCCATGCCAGGGTGCCGAGCCGCGAGGAGATCAATGGCCGATTCACGCACCGCCTGCATCTCACCATTGGTTTGCTTCAGACCAGCCGCATAGCGGGCCTCCTCGACGGCATCTTCGCGGTGCATGGCCGTCAGCAATCCTCCGATCGCCGCCTGTTTCTCCGCATGCAGCGCGGCATACTGCTGCTCGAGATCCGCATACACGGCCGCCTGGGGGGTATGACGGATGGCCGTCACCGGTCCGGCGTTGAAAAAAAGCGGCGGGGCGGTGAACTGGTAAAAGACAAAGACCAGCACGCCGAGAAAGAGAATCGAGATCTGCATCGGGATCTTGAGCAGGCCATTGAAGAGCAGCCCCATGCGGCTTTGAGTCACAGACTTGCCGGTGAGGTAACGCTGCACCTGGGACTGGTCGGTGCCGAAGTAGGAGAGCTGCAGGAAAAAACCGCCGATAAGCCCCGACCAGAGGGTGTAGCGGCTGTGCAGGTTGAAAGAGGGATCGATACTCTCCAGCTTACCGAGTTTGCCGGCGAGCCGCGTCGCGTCCAGAAGACTGACCTGAGCGGGCAGGAGGCGGATCAGCATGGTGCAGGCCACCACCATCCCGGTAAAGATGATCAGCACCTGGACCGTTTGGGTGTGGCTGACCGCGCGGGTGCCGCCGCTGGCGGTGTAAAGCACAACCACGCTGCCGAAGACCAGATTCATCCAGAAAATATCCCAGCCGAGGATGGTGGCGAAGATGAGGGCCGGGGCATAGATGGTCAGCCCGGCGGCAAGCCCACGCTGGACGAGAAAAAGCGCCGCGGTGAGGGTGCGGACACGGCCGTCGAAGCGCTGCTCTAGGTACTCGTAGGCGGTATAGACCTTGAGGCGGTGGAAAAGGGGCACGACGGTGATCGAAAGCACCACCATCGCCAGCGGCAGACCGAAATAGAACTGGATGAAGCGCATGCCGTCGGCATAAGCCTGCCCCGGGGTCGAGAGGAAGGTGATGGCGCTGGCCTGGGTGGCCATGATCGAAAAGAGCACGGTGTACCAGCGCAGACTGCGGCCTGCGAGCAGGTAGCTCTCCGCCGTTCGGGCGCGCCGTCCCCGCCACAGCCCGTAGAGGGCGATGAAGGCGAGGAAGGCGATGAGGATGATCCAGTCGAGCGAGCGCATCAGCGGAAGGTCCGTGTGACCCAGGCCAGAAGGAGGATGACGGCCGCGAGTGCTAGAAGCTCCAGCAGGTACCAGCTCCGCCACCGTTTGAACAGGAGTGGCTTTTCGGCGCCGGCGGGATCCGGCTGAACGTTCCCGTGCGGCGTCTCCTTAAGTAGGGCACTC
Organism: bacterium; assembly: GCA_035419245.1. Classification (NCBI taxonomy): domain Bacteria; species bacterium. Next base: position 25,406 of record DAOLSP010000003.1, read on the forward strand.
ATCGGGTGGTTCCCGCATGGATCATGTTGATGAAGAGCCGCCAGGCGCCCGGCACGCCGGCCGGCAGCTGCCGGAACCAGGCGTAGCAGGTATGGATGTAGCTCCCCTTGCCGTAGCGGGTATAGAGCGTGCCGCTGTTCAACGCCTTTTCGCCCGGATCGTGAGAGGCGAGGAGGGTCTGGTAGCGGGCATCCCACTGGTCGGGAAAATTGAGGCCGCGCTCCTGCACCCAGCCGGTAAAATCGGCCAAGGTGATTCGGTTGGGACGGGTGAGCAGGGGATGGTCCGGCTGCAGCAGGGTCACCGGCGCCTCCTCATCGCTAACGCGGCCGCGCGAGAGGCGCAGCGGCCACGGCCCGAGCTGGCTGGTCACCAGGCGGAAGGGGGTGTTGTACTGCACGATCAGAGTGCCTCCCGCCCGGACGAATTCGAGCAGCCGCGGCTGGGCGGCAGACAGGACGGGACGGGTATTGTAGGCGCGCACACCGGCGATGATCACTTCCAGACCAGCGAGATTCCCTTTCTCCAGGTCCTCATCGCTGAGCAGCCGCAGAGAATAGCCCGCCGTTTCGAGGCAGGCGGGGATCTCATCTCCGGCGCCCATTATATAGCCGATTCGCGGTTTGGCGGCTGGCAGGGCGAGGCGCAGCAGCTTGACCTGCGCTGGCGGAAAGAGGGTCTGGATCGGAATATGGGGATAGCTGATGGTGACCAGATCCAGGTCCCAGGTCCGACCGCGCACCGCGGCATGGGTAGTGAGGATGCCATCCCGGGCGCCGGCGCCGGGACGGATCCGGAATTCGAGGTCGCGGATTTCTTCCCTGACCGCCAGCTTGAACGGAATGCTTTCAGGCGTGCAGACCCAGCCGTCGGGCAGGGCGAGCGTCACCTGGCCCTCAACTGCGCCTGTGAGATTGCGCAACTGGAGACGTAGCGGCCTGACGGCTTGATCGGCGAATAGGATCAGCTCCTCCTTGGTGTGAAGAACCACCGGCGGCCCGACCGTGAAGGGACGGTAGAGATCTCCCTCGACCGGATCGGTCCAGCGGTAGAGCAGCGGGATGGTCATCGGAACGACCTGGCCGCCGCAGCGCAGGTGAAAGGTGACGGTGCCGGCCGGCGGGGATTCGGGCTCGCCAATCAGCTCCTGCTCCGTGACCGCATAGAGGCCGCGGCTGGCCGGTTGCTGCAGCCAGTAGGGCTGGGTGACGGGCAGGCCGGCGGGCAGCACAAGGGTAGTGTTTTTTTCAAAGGGCTGGTTGCCGGCCAGGGCGGCCTGGAGCAGGGTGTCGCCATGCCCCCAGGAGAAGGTGATCTGGTCCAGGACCCAGGGAACCGGGCTGCGGTTGACCACCTGGAGAGCGAGGTGCAGCGAGTCGCCCGCCGCCGCAACCGGCCGGTCGACGGTGGCTTCGAGCCAGAGTCCGCTGCAGGCTAGGATCGCGGTGATCAGCTCACTGCGTTTCTGCGCCTTGTAGGGGCTCTCCGGCAGTTGTTGCACCAGGGGCCAGGCGCGCAGTAACGGTGGCAGGGAGCGCGACGGTTCGGCCGCGACGAAGCGGCGCAGGGCCTCCGTGAACAGGGCGGTGAGCGAATCCGCGGCGGGGGAGACCCGGCGCCAGCTCAGGTCGATGCCGTCGAAGAGATCGCGGGCTGCATAGCTGCCGCCAAGATGGCGGAAATACTCGATCCGGCTGCCGCGACGCTCGGCCGAGCCGAATCCCTGGCTCTTGTGCATACTGCGGCTCTGTGCGGCGATCTCGGTGTAGGAGCGGCCGAGCAGCGGATTATAGAGGCCGGTGTCGACCAGGAGCAGCGAATCCTCCCGGGCCGGATCGAGGCGCCAGCCGTTCCAGAGCAGACGTTTGGCCCGCCAGGGTTTGACCAGCGCAAGTTGTTCGGAGAAGCGGCTGCTATCGGCTGCGGCGGCAAAGGCCTCGCGCGCCAGCAGGGCCGAGGCGGCATGATGGCCATGGCCACCGTTGTCGCCCTCGAGGAAGCGGGTGATGAGGATGTCGGGCTGATAGCAGCGGATGATCCAGACCATGTCCGCGAGGACAGCCTCATGGCCCCAGATTTCCAGGCTCTCGTCGCTGGATTTGGAATAGCCGAAATCAATGGCGCGGGTGAAGAACTGGCGCGCCCCGTCAATGCGCCGCGCTGCCAGCAGTTCCTGGGTGCGGATGACCCCCATCCGCTCGCCCTTTTCACTGCCGAGGAGATTCTGGCCGCCGTCGCCGCGGGTGAGGGAGAGGTAGGCGGCGTCGACAAGCCGCTCCCGGCCCAGGTAGGCCAGAAGCGCGGTATTCTCGTCGTCGGGATGGGCGCCGATATAGAGGACGCGGCCGAGAACGTTGAGCCGGGCCAGGGCCAGCTGCAGTTCAGCGCTGTTGGGCTGGCTGACCGGCTGGCTGAAGAGCAGCGCCTGGCACGCCAGAAGGATCAGGAGAAGAAGACGGAGTGATTTCACCGGTTACCTCGTCGTAGGGATGGCTGTTCGCGGATAAATTGGCCATTTTCTCGCTGAGAATCAAGCACTTTATCCGCAGGTGCGAGAGGCACGGCGGCCGCTACTTTTGCCTTGATTTTTAGCCCCCCAAACACTATATTTTCTATCGGTTCGATGCCATTGGATCCCCGGTTCACGGTGAACCGGGTTTTTTATTTTCGAGGAGGGCTTTTGATCACCCTGGCGGTACAAAAAAGCGGTCGGCTGGCGGAAAAATCGCTTGCCCTGCTGCAGGAATGCGGCGTGGCGTTCGAAAACAGCGGCAAGGAGAAGCTCATCGCCGCAGCCGCCAATTTCCCCCTACAACTGCTCTTTCTCCGCGACGATGACATCCCCGAGTGCGTCGCCGACCGTATCGCCGATATCGGGCTGGTCGGCGAGAACGTCGTCGCCGAGACCCAGCGAGAAGTGGAGATCATCGAGCGGCTCGGTTTTGGCCGCTGCCGCCTGAGTCTCGCCCTGCCCAAGGGGATGCCCTACGCCGGCCCGGCCGATCTCCAGGGCAAAAAGATTGCGACCTCCTATCCCAACATTCTTGGAGCGTTCTTGAAACGTCATGGGGTTGCAGCGGTCATCCACGAGATCAACGGCTCGGTCGAGATCGCGCCTGGTATCGGTCTAGCGGAGGCCATTTTCGACATCGTCAGCACCGGCAGCACCCTGATGAGCAACGGGCTGCGCGAGGTGGAGCAGGTGATGACCTCCGAAGCGGTGGTGATCACCGCCCCGGGGCCCGATCCGGCCAAACAGCGTATCATCGATCAGCTGCTCTTCCGCATGCGCGCCGTGCGCAAGGCCGGACAATACAAGTACATCCTGCTCAACGCTCCGGATGACAAGATCGCCGAAATCACCGCCTTGCTGCCGGGGATGAAGAGCCCCACCGTCATGCCTCTGGCGCTTCCGGGGTGGAGTTCACTCCATTCGGTGATCCGCGAGGATCTCTTCTGGGAGATCATCGAACAACTCAAGCAGCATGGCGCCGAGGGTATCCTCGTGATCGCCATAGAAAAAATGATCGACTAGAGGACGAGATGAAGGTTTATGTGCGGCCCGAGCGGGCGATATGGGACGAAATCGTCCGCCGTCCGGTGCTGGACTGGCAGGGCATGCAGCCGGTGATCGAGCCGGTGCTGGCGGCGGTACGCGCGCACGGCGATCAGGCTCTGCTCGCGCTGACGGAAAAATACGATGGCATCAAGCTGGAAACGCTCGCGGTGACGCCCGCCGAGTTCACGGCAGCGGAACAGTCGGTTCCCGAGGAACTCAAAGAAGCGATCGCTTTGGCAGCCGAAACCATCACCCGCTTTCACGCTGCCCAGAAGCGTCCGGTCGACAAGATCGCGACCCGGCCCGGCGTGCTGTGCTGGCGCAAGCCGGTGCCGATCGAGAAGGTCGGCCTATATATCCCCGGAGGGACAGCCCCGCTCTTCTCGACCCTGCTGATGCTCGGTATCCCCGCGGTCCTTGCCGGCTGTGAGGAGATTGTTCTCTGCAGTCCGCCGGATCGCCGGGGCGGGCTCCATCCCGCCATTTTGCATACTGCGCGGCGGATCGGCCTGAGCCGGCTCTTCAAGGTGGGCGGCGCGCAGGCGATCGCCGCCATGGCCTACGGCACCGAGAGCATCCCCAGGGTCTATAAGATCTTCGGCCCCGGCAACCAGTTCGTGACCGCCGCCAAACAGCGGGTCAGCCTGGAGGGGACGGCGATCGATATGCCGGCCGGCCCCTCGGAGGTGGCCGTGGTCGCCGATGAGGAGGCCGACCCCGCCTTCATTGCTGCGGACCTGCTCTCGCAGGCCGAGCACGGCGCCGACAGCCAGGTCTTGCTGGCGGTCGTCTCGGAAATCATGCTGCAGAGGGTGATGGTGGAGATCGATGAGCAGCTCGCCCGGCTGCCGCGGCGGGAACTGGCCGCCCGCGCCCTCGAGCACAGCAAGGCCGTGGTGGTGGAATCGCTCGAAGAGGCCATGGCCCTGGCCAACCTCTATGCGCCCGAGCACCTGATCCTCCAAAGTGCCCGGGCGGGTGAGCTGGCCGGACAGGTAAAAAACGCCGGTTCGGTTTTCATCGGCGCCTATACGCCCGAATCGGCAGGGGATTACGCCTCCGGCACCAATCATACCCTGCCGACCGATGCCCATGCCCGCGCCTGGAGCGGCGTCTCATTGGAGAGTTTCATGAAGCAGGTCACTTTTCAGGAGATCACGCCGGCTGGACTCGAGGAGATCGGACCGGCGATCGAGATCATGGCCGCGGCGGAGGGGCTGCAGGCGCATCGTCACGCTGTGGCGATCCGCCGGGTGCGGGCCGGGAGCACTCCCTCATGACGCTGGATGAGGTGAAATCGCTCGTCCGCCCCAACATCCTCAGCCTCGAACCATACGCGTGCGCCCGCGATGAGTTCAAGGGAGAGGCGGACCTTTTTCTCGACGCCAATGAAAACTCGCTGGGTTCCGTGGTTGCGCCGTCCTTCAATCGCTATCCCGACCCCCTGGCGGCGGCTGTCAAGGAGAAAGTGGCGCGGATCAAGGGGGTGCGGCCGGAGCAGATCTTTTTGGGCAATGGCAGCGACGAGGCGATCGACCTGCTCTTCCGCCTTTTTTGCCGCCCGGGAGAGGATGCGGCCGTCGTCCAGCCCCCCACCTACGGCATGTATGCGGTGAGCGCGGCGATCAATGACGTGCGCGTTCTTAAGGTGCCCCTGAGCCGCGACTTTCAGCCCGACCCGTCGGCGCTGCTGGCGGCTGCCGGCGCCGTGGTCAAACTGCTCTTCTTCTGCTCGCCCAACAATCCCAGCGCCAATCTCATGGCGGCGGAACGGGTGCAGGCGGTGCTCGACGGGTTCCCCGGGATGGTGGTCATCGATGAAGCCTATATCGATTTCTGTCCGGAGGCCTCCTGGCTGGGCGCACTAGCGCGCCACCCTAACCTGGTGATCCTGCAGACCTTTTCGAAAGCCTGGGGCATGGCCGGATTGCGGCTCGGGATGCTTTTCGCCCACCCCTTCATCATCGGATTACTGAATCACACCAAGCCGCCCTATAACGTCGACGCTTATACTCAGCGGTATGCCCTGGAGGCTCTCGAGCACGAGGGACGCAAAAACGAGATGGCCGCGCTGCTAAAGACAGAGCGGGAGATGCTGGCCGCCGCTTTGGCCCAGCTCCCGGATGTGATCCGGGTGTTTCCCTCCGACGCCAACTTTCTCCTGGTTCGTTTCCGTGCCGCGCGTAAAACCTTCGCGGCGCTCATGCGTCACGGCATCATCGTTCGCGACCGCAGCAGTCAGCTCCACTGCGAGGAGTGTTTGCGGATCACCGTCGGCGCGCCGGAAGAAAACCGCGTGCTCGTGGAGACGCTGCGCTCGCTGGGGGCAGCCTGAATGGCACCGGCAGCACAACCATAAGGAACAGCATGAAAAAAGTACTTTTCATAGATCGCGATGGCACGCTCATCCGCGAGCCGGCGGATGAACAGATCGACTCCTTTGCCAAGCTCGAGTTCATCCCCGGGGCCATCACCGCCCTTGGAAAGATCGCCAGGGAGTGTGATTTCGAACTGGTGATGGTCACCAACCAGGACGGCCTCGGCACCGCCGCTTTTCCCGAAGAGAATTTCTGGCCGGTTCAGGATTTCATCCTCAAGACGTTGGCCGGCGAGGGAATTCACTTTGCCGCAGTGCATATCGATCATACCTTTCCACATGAAAAGGCGCCGACGCGCAAGCCCGGCACCGCCATGCTGTTGGGTTATATGGATGGCCATTACGATCTGGCCGCTTCTTTTGTCATCGGTGACCGCATCAGCGACGTCCTGCTGGCGCGCAATCTCGGCTGCAAGGCGATCCTGATGCGAGAGGGGCTGGAGATAGCGGCCGATCTGGTCACCACGGACTGGGATGTAGTCTATCGCTATCTCAGAGGCATCCCGCGGCGGGCGGAGGGGGTGCGCCGCACCCGCGAAACCGAGATAACGCTCCGTATCGATCTCGACGGCCGCGGCGAGGCGCATATTCAGACCGGGATCGGCTTTTTCGACCACATGCTCGAGCTTTTCGCCAAACACGCCGGCTGCGATATGGAACTCCAGACCCGCGGCGACTTGCGGGTCGATGAGCACCACACGGTCGAGGATGTCGCCTTGACCCTCGGCGAGACGTTGCGCCGGGCCATGGGCGACAAGCGCGGCATGGAGCGCTACGGCTTTCTGCTGCCGATGGACGAGTCCCTCGCCCGCGTCGCGCTCGATTTTTCGGGCCGGCCGCAGCTGGTATGGGAGGCCGAGTTTCGCCGCGAACGCGTCGGCGAGATGCCGACCGAGCTTTTCGAACATTTCTGGAAATCCTTCTGCGACGCAGCCGGGGCGAACCTCCACATCGCCGCAACCGGGGAGAATGAGCACCACAAGATCGAGGCGATTTTCAAGGCTGTGGCGCGGGCCGTACGGCAGGCCGTCCGCCGTGATCCCGGAGACAGGTCGATCCCGAGCAGCAAGGGTGTGCTGTGAAGCTGGTGATCGTCCAATATAACGCCGGCAACATCCATTCGGTCCGCCTGGCGCTCAACCGCCTCGGGCTGGATCCGGAGGTGAGCGACAATCCCGAATCGATCCGCCGCGCGGACAAAGTGATATTCCCCGGCGTGGGCGAGGCCGGCTCGGCGATGGCCTTTTTACGACAGCGCGGACTTGATGAGGTCCTTCGCGCCTTGAGCCAGCCCTTCCTGGGCATCTGCCTGGGGCTGCAGCTGATGTGCCGTCACTCCGAGGAGAACGCCACCCCATGCCTTGGCCTCTTCGATCTGGCGGTGAAGCGATTTCCTCCGCAGGGCAAGGTGCCGCATATGGGCTGGAATACCATCACCCGCCTGCGCGGTCCCCTCTTCGCCGGGCTGGCTGAGGGGAGCTGTCTCTATTTCGTTCACTCCTACTACGCCGAAATCGCGCCCGAGACGGCAGCAACCTGCGACTATATCCTCCCCTTCAGCGCCGCCCTGGAGCGGGATAATTATCACGCCGTGCAGTTCCACCCCGAAAAAAGCGGCGCGGCGGGAGAACACATCCTGAGGAATTTCCTCGCCCTATGATCACCATCATTCCGGCCATCGATCTCATCGACGGGCAGTGTGTGCGGCTGACCCGGGGGGAGTATGCGACCGCGCAACTCTGCAGCAGTGATCCGGTGGCGACCGCTATCGATTTCGAGCGTCACGGCGTCAAGCGACTGCATGTAGTGGATCTCGACGGGGCGCGCGCCGGGCACATTGTCAACGGCGAAGTGCTGCGGCGGATCGCCACGGCGACCGCGCTGACCATTGATTTCGGCGGCGGGGTGCGCACCGCGGCGGATGCCGGGCTGGCCTTCGCCTGCGGCGCGCAGATGATCACCGCCGGGAGCATCGCCGTCCGCGACCCCGGCACGGTGTTGGGGTGGCTGGAGCGCTTCGGCGCAGAGCGGATCCTCCTTGGCGCTGATTTCAGCGCCGGCCGAATCGCAGTTTCGGGCTGGCAGGAGAAGACGCAGCAGAACCTGGAAGAGTTCATCGCCTTTTTTTACGACCGCGGTGTGCGCCAGGCCGTCTGCACCGACATCGAGCGCGACGGCATGCTGCAGGGACCGGCACTTGAAGCCTATGTGCGGCTCAAGGAGCGCTTTCCGGATCTGCAGCTGATCGCCAGCGGCGGTGTCGCCGCCATCGAGGACATCGCCCGGCTGGAGGCGGCCGGCGTCGCGGGCGTCATCATCGGCAAGGCGCTCTATGAAGGGCGCGTGACCTTCGCAGAACTGGAGCCCTGGCTATGCTGACCAAACGCATCATTCCCTGCCTGGATGTCGCCAACGGCCAGACCGTCAAGGGGGTCCGCTTCGTCGATATCCGTGCGGCGGGCGACCCGGTCGCCCTCGGGGCGGCCTATGCGCAGCAGGGCGCCGACGAGCTGGTTTTCCTCGACATCACCGCCACCATCGAAAAACGCGGCACCTTCGCGGAGTTGGTGCGCAGCATCGCCCTCAACGTCAATATTCCCTTCACCGTCGGCGGAGGCATCCGCAGCGAAGCGGATGTCGAGCTGCTCCTCGATGCCGGAGCGGACAAGATCACCATCAATTCGGCAGCGGTGCGCAATCCGGGTCTGATCGACCGCCTCGCCAGCCGCTTCGGCAGCCAGTGTGTGGTGCTGGCCATCGATACCCGGTTCGAAAAAGGGCACTGGAGCGTCCATATCGACGGCGGCCGAACCCCCACGGGGATCGATACGGCTGCATGGGCGCGGGAGGCGGCCGGCCGCGGCGCGGGCGAGATCCTGCTGACCTCGATGAACCATGACGGCACCAAAAACGGCTTTGCCCTAGATATCACCCGTGCTCTTTCCGAAAGCCTGCCCATTCCGGTGATCGCCTCGGGCGGCGCCGGCACCTGTGAGCATTTTCTCGAGGTTTTTACGGAGGGCAAGGCCGATGCCGCCCTCGCCGCCTCGGTCTTTCATTTCGGGGAGATTCCAATCCCCGAACTCAAGCACTATCTGGCTCAACACCATATCGCGGTAAGACTATGAACCTCAATTTCGCCAAGAGCGGGGGCCTTATCCCCGCTGTTATCCAGGACAGCCGCACCGGTCGCGTGCTGATGGTCGGCTTTATGGATCCCGAAGCCTTTGAGAAGACCCGCGAGAGCGGTCTGGTCACTTTTTTCAGCCGCAGTAAAAACCGGCTCTGGACCAAGGGGGAAAGCAGCGGCCACTTCCTCCACGTCGAGGAGATTCGTACCGACTGCGACCAGGATACTGTGCTCATCAAAGCGCGGCCGGACGGGCCGGTCTGCCATACCGGCGCCGACACCTGCTTTGCGGAGAGCAATATTGCGGATGGGGAGTTTCTCCACCAACTGGAAGAGATCATCCGAGAACGCCAGCGCAAGCCGCAAGAGGGTTCCTATACCTGCCGCCTCCTGGCCCGAGGCCTCCCCAAGATCGCCCAGAAGGTCGGGGAGGAGGCGACCGAGGTCGTCATCGAGGGCGTCACCGGGGATCTCCCTCGCCTCAAGGAGGAGACGGCGGACCTGCTGTATCATCTCCTCGTCCTTATGGCCGCACGCGGCGTGCGCCTGGATGACGTGCTCGAGGTGCTGGAAAAACGTCATGCCGGCAGGTGAGCGTCACCTGCGCAACTTTTTTCCCTCCCATACGTCTATACTATGATATTCGTGGGGGAGTCCCATTACAAGCCAAGGAGCCCTATGATGAAAAGAGTCGCCCTGCTGCTCTTCCTCCTGCCGGCCCTGCTATTTGCAGCCCTCCCCGGCCGCTTTATGACCAACCCCGATATCCGCAACGATCTCATCGTCTTCTCCTTCGAGGGCGACCTCTGGCGGGTCAGCGCCCAGGGCGGACTGGCTACGCGTCTGACCGTCCACCCCGGCGACGAGACCGCGCCGCGGATCTCGCCCGACGGTGCCTGGATCGCCTTCACCGGCGATTATGACGGCGCCCGCAACCTCTACTGTATCCCCGGCGACGGCGGGGTCCCCAAACGCCTTACCTGGCAGCAGAGCGCCCAGGCCCTGACCTGGACCCCCGATGGCAAAAGGATCGTTTTCCGCTCCGCCTTCGAAAATACCTACAGGCCGATCACCAAACTCTATGCCGTCTCGATGGAGGGCGAGTGGCCCGAGCAACTCCCCGTGCCACAGGGCGTCCTCGCCAGCTTTTCCCCCGACGGCAAAAAAATGGCCTACTGTCCCAAGGGCCGCGAGGAGTATTACTGGAAACGCTACAAGGGCGGCCAGTATGTCGACCTCTGGCTCTATGATTTTACCACCAAAGAGTACACCGACCTCACCGACTATGTCGGCAAAAGCGCCTATCCCATGTGGATCGGCAGCAAACTCTACTTCGTCTCCGACCGCGGCGACAACGGCATCTCCAACCTCTTTACCTACGATTTCGCCACCAAGGTCGTCACCCAGGTCACCTTTTTCAACGATTTTGATGTGCAGATGGCCGCAAGCGACGGCCAGCAGATCGTCTACATGCGCTCGGGCTGGCTCTATGTGCTCGACAGCAAGACCAACACCAGCCGCAAGGTCGACATCCAGATTCCAAGCGACCGCTGGCAGCTGGCCGACCGCACCATCAATCCCAAAGAGTACATCCACAGCATGGCCATCGCTGGCGACGGCAAGAGCGTCGCTTTCGAGGCCCGCGGCGATGCCTTCATCGTCCCCACCGACGAGAAGAAGGAGACCATCAATCTCACCCGTACGGCCGGTTCGCGCGAGCGCTACGCCCAGATCTCGCCGGACGGCCAGTGGGTGGCCTTTTTCTCTGACAAGAGCGGCGAATACGCCCTCTACATGATGAGCGTGGAAAATCCCCGCGGCGAATGGCTCAGACTCACCGACGACCTCAAGACCACCGTTTACCACCTCGAGTGGTCGCCTGACAGCAAAAAGATCCTCTTCAGCGATAAATCCTTCACCCTCTGGTACCTCGATATTGCCACCAAAAAGCTGATCAAGGTGGATTCTTCCAACCGCCTCAAGAATGATGAGTTCACCTGGGAGGTGAGTGATTACACCTGGGCCCCCGACAGCAAGTGGATCGCCTACAGCTTCGTTCAGGAGAACCGCAATTCGGTGATCTACCTCTACAGCCTTGAACAGGCTAAAAGCTTTGCCATCACCGGCGATTTTTATGACAATCTTTATCCCACCTTTGACGCCAACGGCGAGTATCTCTACTATCTCAGCTATCGCAATTTCAACGACGTCCAGATGGACGTCTTCGAGGACAACCACATCATTCCCGCGCCGGTACAGGTGATGGTGGTCCAGCTCAAAGCGGGTCAGGCACCGCCCTTTGAGGATACGGAGCGTCCGGGCATGGGCGGACGCAGCCCCGGTGGCCTGCCTCCTGATGTGGGTGGCCGGCCGCCGCTGGACAAGGGTTCGCGGTCGCGGGAGGAGAAGAAGGAGGGGCCGGCTGAGCCCTTCCGTATCGACCTCGCCGGTATCCAGGAACGCACCTTCACTGTCCCGGTCAAGGGCGGCAACTATTTCTACGCCAAGGCGGGCAAAGGCAAGATCACCTTCGCCGCGGTTGATGCCTTTGGCGAGGACGAGTACGAGGAGATCTATAATCCCGGTGGCCGCGACAAGTTTGAACTGCACATTTACGACATGAAGGACAAGCAGGAAATCGTCCTCGAGAGCAAGATCTCCGACTGGCGCATCTCGGGTAACGGCGAGACCATCCTCATCAAAAAGCGCAACGACTATTATACCGGCGCGCTCGACAAGCTCAACGGCAAGAACCTCGGTGACAAGCTCGATCTCGACAAGATGGTCTATACCGTACAGAGTCAGGCGGAGTGGAACCAGATCTTCAGCGACACCTGGCGCTGGTACCGCGACTTTTTCTATGATGCCAACATGCACGGCCGCGACTGGAAAAAGATGGGCGAGGCCTACCGCGCCTACATTCCCCAGCTCAATTCGCGCGAAGATCTCAACTGGGTGCTCTCACAGATGGTCGGTGAGCTCTGCGTCTCGCATACCTATGTCGGCGGCGGCGACCGCGGTCCGGCGCAACGGCCCGAACAGACCACCTTCACCGGACTGCTGGGCGCCGATCTCGCCCCGGGCGATGGCGGTTATTACAAATTCGTCAAGATCTACGGCCCGACCGACCTCAACCGCGACCTCTCCGGTCCGCTGGTGCGCCCGGATGTGAGCCTGAAGGAAGGCGATTACCTGATCGCCATCGATGGCCGCGAGATCAAGGCCCCCGAGAACCCCTACAAATACCTCCAGGTCGCCAGAGACCAGAAGGTACAGCTCACCGTCAACGACAAACCGGGTCTGGCCGGCGCAAAGAGTTTCAAAACCGAACCGGTCCGCTCCGAGTACGCCCTGCGCTACCAGCGCTGGGTCTGGGACAATATGCAGCAGGTCCTCAAGGCGAGCAACGGCGACATCGGCTACATGCACATCACCGCCATGGGGGTGGGCAACCTCGGGCAGTTCGACCGCTACTGGCGCGCCTTCAAGTTCAAGAAGGGTCTGATCATCGATGTACGCGGCAACGGTGGCGGCTGGACCGAGTACTTTTTGATCGACAAGCTCGAACGCAGACAGACCGCTTACAACGTCATGCAGAACATGGAGGCCTACCGCTATCCCAACAGCGCCTCCACCGCCCATCTCGCCGTGCTGACCAACGAAGCTAACGGATCGGACGGCGAAGCCTTTATCGAGGATTTCAAAGCGCGCAAGCTCGGCACGGTCATCGGCGTCCCGAGCTGGGGCGGATTAGTAGGCATCATCAATGCCCAGAAGACCATCGATAATGGCTCGGTCAACCAGTCCAATAACGCTTTCTGGGGCGAAAGCGGCAAATGGCTGGTCGAGAACCATGGCGCCGATCCCGATATCCTGGTCGAGAACGATCCCGCCTCGGCCATGGCCGGCCATGACAAGCAGCTCGAGACCGCCATCTCCGTGCTGCAGAAGCAGATCGCGGAGAAGCCGTGGACCTTCCCGGCCCGCCCGGCCTATCCGAAGAAATGAGACAGGCGATGAAAGCTGTTTATGCTGCAGTACTGCTCCTGCTGGCCGGCTGCGCCTTCGCACAGCCGGCCGCGCCGGATTCCATCACCGCCGGTATGGTGGCCGCGGCGGAGCGGCTCCAGGGCCTCTCCTTCACCCCGGCCGAGCGCGATTCGATGCTCGACGGCCTCAAAGGGCAGCTGGAAAGCCTGGAACAGATCCGCGCCTTTCCCCTGGCCAACAGCGTGACGCCGGCCCTGCTCTTCAATCCGCTGCCAGAGGGCTTCATCATGCCGTCCGGCAAGGCATATTGCCGGATCCCCCGCCCTAAGGCCGTGAAAAAGCCGGCGGATCCGGCCGACCTCGCCTACCTCTCGATCCCCCAACTGGCCGAGCTGCTGCGCACCCGCCAGGTTACTTCCACGGAACTGACGCTCTTTTACCTCGAGCGGCTCAAGTACTATGATCCAGTGCTGCACTGCGTCATCACCCTGACCACCGACCGGGCGCTGCGCGAGGCGGCCCGGGCCGATGCCGAGATCGCCGCCGGCCGCTACCGCGGCATGCTCCACGGCATTCCCTATGGGGTGAAGGATCTGCTCAGCACCGCCGAGTATAAAACCACCTGGGGCAGCGTGCCCTTCAGGGAACAGTGGGTTCCCGAGGATGCGACGGTTATCCGCAAGCTCGAGGCGGCCGGCGCCGTGCTGACCGCCAAGCTGACCATGGGCGAGCTCGCCTGGGGTGACGTCTGGTTCGGCGGCAAAACCCGCAATCCCTGGAATCCACAGCAGGGTTCGAGCGGCTCCTCGGCCGGCTCGGGCGCCGCAGTCTCGGCCGGCCTGCTGCCCTTCGCCATCGGCACCGAGACCTGGGGCTCGATCGTCTCACCCGCCACGGTATGCGGCGTCACCGGACTGCGGCCGACCTATGGACGCGTCAGCCGGAGCGGAGCGATGGCCTTGAGCTGGTCCATGGACAAAATCGGCTGCCTCTGCCGTACCGCGGAGGACGCCGCCATCGTCCTTGCCGCCATCTCCGGCCCCGACGGCCGCGATCAGACCCTCTACGATGTGCCCTTTTGCTATGACTCCGGCACACCCCTCTCCGCGCTGCGCATCGGCTATCTGCAGAAGGATTTCGCCGGGGCCTATCCCTTTCATCGCAACGATTCGCTCGCCCTGGCGCAGCTGAGCGCCCTCGGCGCCCGGCTCATCCCGATCGAGCTGCCCCGGCTGCCGGTGAATGCCCTCGCGATCATCCTCAGCGCCGAGGCCGCCGCGGCCTTTGACGAACTGACCCGCAGCAACCGGGATTCCCTGATGGTGCGCCAGATCAAAAACGCTTGGCCGAACGATTTCCGCCAGTCGCGCTTCATCCCCGCGGTCGAGTATATCAACGCCAACCGCATCCGTCATAAACTCATCCAGGCCATGGCGAAAGTCATGGAAAACGTGGACTGCTATCTCGCCCCCTCCGACGAGGGCGATAATCTGCTGCTGACCAACCTTACCGGTCACCCCTCGATCACGGTGCCGGACGGTTTTTCCGAAGATGGCACCCCGACCAGCATCACCGTCACCGGCCGGCTCTTCGATGAGGGGAGCATCATCGCCGTCGCCCATGCCTGGCAGCGGGCCACCCACCACCATCTCCAGCGCCCACCGCTCTGATCCGAATAACAAGGAGGTCCTTGATGCAACGCCGTCCTTATTTGCTCTTCTTCGCTCTCTTTCTGCTGACCCTGCCGCTGCTGCTGGCGGCACAGGGACAGAAACTGCTCACCTACGATCAGGCTTACAACCGCGCCGAGCCGCGTCTGACCACCATGCTGCCGCGCATCGAGAAATGGCTCGACAGCGGGAGTTGGCTCGAGTCGCGCACCGAGCCCGGCCGCACCGGGGCCGCGCTCTACAAGGTGGACGCCAAAACCGGCGCCGCGTCCCTCTGGCTCGATTTCAAGGAACTGGGCAAGGATCTACCCCAAGGCCTTGCACTCGATCTTCGCACCGAACACAGCGAGGATTACCAGCATTTCATCCTCCGCAAGGACAACGATCTCTGGTATTTCAATGCCGCGACGAAGAGCCTGAAGCAGCTGACCAGCGACAAGGCGGAGGAGAAAACCCCGATTCTTTCGCCGGATGGCAAAAAGGTGGCCTTCACCCGCGACCATGACCTCTACGTGATCGATCTCGCCAGCGGGGCCGAACAGCGCCTCACCTTCGATGGCTCGGAGACCGTCTACAATGGCTGGGCCTCCTGGGTCTACATGGAGGAGATCCTCGGCCGGGGCCTGCAATACCGTGCCTTCTGGTGGTCCCCCGACAGCAGGATGATCGCCTTCATGCGTTTCGACGATGCTCGCGTGCCCGAGTTCACCCTGGTCAAGGCCGATGGGCCGCACGGCGAGGTCGAGAGGCAGCGTTATCCCAAGGCCGGCGATCCCAATCCCGAGGTGCGCATCGGCGTCGTCCATCTCGCCAGCGGCCAGACCACCTGGATCGATACCGATCCCTTCGGCGACCGCTATGCCGCCTGGCCGATGTGGACGCCCGACAGCCACCAGCTCTTCTTCCAGTGGATGAACCGCGGTCAGGACCATCTCATTCTCTACAGCGCAGATCCGCAAAGCGGGGTGAAGAAGCTCGTATATGAAAAACGCCATCCCACCTGGGTCGAGTTTTTCGAATCCATCTATTTCTTTAAGGATAACAGCGGCTTTCTGCTGGTGAGCGAGGAGAAGGAGTGGGACGAGATCTGGCATTATGCCATGGACGGCCGCCTGATCCAGCAGGTCACCCGCGAGCCCATCCAGGTGAAGGAGATCCTCCTGGTCGATGAAAAGTCCAAAACCGTCTGGTTCCACGGCACCGACGGCGACCGGGTGCAGAAGCATCTTTATAAGGTAGGATTGAACGGCGGCGGCTTGAAAAAACTAACCGGCGCGACCGGAGCGCACACCTGCAGTGTCGCCCCCGGCGGCGGCTGGTTCACCGACAATCTGGCCACGCTGGAGCGCCCGGCGCGGCTCTTCTTATGCGATAAAGCAGGCAAGGAGGTAAGGCTCCTCGGCGATCAGAAGCTGCCCGCTATGGATGACTATGCCCTCGGCACCAGCGCGATCTTTTCCATCCCGTCCGGTGACGGCTATGATCTGCCGGCGCGCTGGATTCTGCCGCCCGGCCTCGATAAAAGCAAAAGGTATCCCGTCCTCTTCGAAGTGTACGGCGGCCCCGGTGCCCCGATCGTGCGCTACGGCTTCCCCATGCTCAACGATCTCTTTCTGGCGCAAAAGGGCGTCATCGTCTTTTACATCGATAATCGCGGTTCGGGTTACAACGGCAGAACGGGGATGGACGCCATGCACCGCAATCTCGGCAAGTGGGAGGTCCACGATTACATCGCCGCGGTGAAATGGTTGCGGCAGCAGTCCTTCGTTGACTCGACGCGGATCGGCATCACCGGCGGGAGCTATGGCGGCTATGCCACCCTCATGGCCATGACCGCCGGGGCGGACTATTTCACCCTCGGTTTGGCGGAGTACTCGGTGACCGACTATCGCCTCTATGACAGTATCTATACCGAGCGCTACATGGACACCCCGGAGGAAAATCCCGACGGTTATACCGCGGGTGCGGTGATGACGTATGCGGACAAGCTCAAGGGCAAGCTGCTGATCACCCATGGGACCATGGATGACAATGTGCACATGCAGAATATTCTCCAGCTCATCGACAAGCTGCAGGACCTGGACAAGGATTTTGCGCTGATGGTCTATCCCAACCAGCGCCATGGGATTGGAGGGCCCAAGCGCAAGCACGTCACCCGGTTGGGGTATGAATTCCTGATGAAGGGTTTCGGCCTGGTTCCCTGAGGGCCGCCCCCACACTCTCGCGCCCACCTGGGCTGGCGCGGACTAAGAAGGACAAATGCCGATATTTTTATTGCGTATTTATCGAAAAATATATATATTAATGGCCGTTTTTAAAAACACCAGGCGAAGGTGTAGCTCAGCCGGTAGAGCAGCGGCCTTTTAAGCCGTGGGTCGTGGGTTCGATTCCCGCCACCTTCACAAAAAGCCCTTGATTCGAACAGAATCAGGGGCTTTTTCTTTGTTTGACTTACAATCCATGATTGGTTATTATTCATGGAATCAACTGGAGAACCAGGTGATAAGTTATTTGGTAATATCCGAATAGATTAGTGATGGATCCATCCTGCCCGGTTGCCCATTTCAAGGATCGGCCAGATGTTCGTTCCAAGAAATAATCAACTCACAAAGCGCTGACTTACCAAGCACTTTCACCTCCGGGACAAACGAGTATAGATCGCATCGAGCAGCGGCGTCTTGCCGTCTGGCAGCCGATCCCCCAACAGCGGCCAAACAATCAGCCCGCCGGCCTTGTTTTGAATAACATAGTCTGCTTTTAACGCAACGGATTCTTCATCATCCAGAGAGATGAGCATTTTCAGTGAATCGCTGACCAGATATGGCGCCTGTGCTTTGGGATCCCAGAACCGTTCGAACAGATCCAGCTTTTCGGCGATTTGTGCATAGGGGATGCCATCCTGTTCCCGAAAAAGGCTGGTATCGGCGCCCTGATGTTCGCCATAGATTTTGTTGCACTGCATGTAAGAATGGCCGTAAAAAGCAGCACCCAGATTAATTTTATCCGCCGGCACGCCGTGCGCAACATGATAGAGCTTGAACGCGCCATCCAGACAGCGGGCGGAATCACCCTGCGATGGGCCGTATAACGCCGAGTTATGGTTGCTGGTCTTTCCCCCCGGGCCGAACAAGTCCCAGGTCATAATATTTATATAGTCGGAAATGGCGCTGATTTTCTGCACTTCCAGGTCTACCAGGTGGCTGGCGGCCGCAGGCAAGGAGATAGAAAGCAGATAATGTTCACCGGTTCTCTTGCCAAGTGTTTGCAGGCTGTCCCGCACGGTCTGGAGCAACAAAGTGAAATTTTCGCGATCTTGCGATGTGCCTTTATGCCGCACATAGCCCGGAAATTCCCAGTCCACGTCAATCCCGTCGAAGCCATACTGCCGGATGTGTTTCACACACCAGTGCGCAAAGTTAGCGCGTTTCAGGGGATCGGCAGCGACTTGCGGGAAATTGCTGGAATTGTCCCAGCCTCCGATGGAGAGCACCACCCTGGTGCCGTGGCGTTTGGCTAGTGCGATGAGCGAACCGCCCGTATCGATGACCGGCGATGGCGCCTCCTTTTTCCCTGTCAGCAGATAGCGATCGGCAACCGGATCCATTCCGACAATTTCGCCGCTCTCAAGCGGATAAAAAAATGAGTAGTTGATCACCGTTAGTTTGTCATACGGAATATGGCGTGGACTGAGAAGAGCCGGCGACTTTTGCCACTGCCAGGATTGATAATACCCGATCACCGCTTTCTTTTGCCCCATTACCTGCCCCGATGCCAAAGTGATGAGCAGGACAACGGCCCAATTCCTGAATTTAATCATTTTCATTTTTCCTCACTTTCACACTTGGCCGCGGGCGCCAGAGAGCAGGGATCCCGGGCTGGCAGAGACGGTGCGGCTCCTATTGCGGCAGCCGCGAGCATGCCGGTTTTAAAAATTCTCTTCTCTTGATCACTTGTCCTTGATGTAAGTGGAGCCGATCAAGTTAGCGCCAAGGAGTGCATTCCAGATGTTTCCCTTATTCGCAAACCGAATGCAGCGCTTGTTGGCGCTTCGTTCTTTGGGATCATTGATCTTCAGGTAAATATCATAGTCGCCGGCAGGAACGCTGCCCAATGCGGACATTTTTACTGAAAAGTTCAAATCACGCCATGCCGCAGTATGGTCTGCCCTGCTGTTCAAATCAGTCAGCCAATCCCTCGCGTCAAGGTTTGTAAGTGCCGTGAAAGTTTCAGAGCCCGCTTTGGCTTTGAGAATGATCGATACATTTTTCCTGTTGACCACATTGCCAAAGCCGACATTTTGGATCTTCCCCTCGAACCTCAGGGTTCCATCCTGCGCTACCCATTGGCTTGCTTTAGCCTCGCGCAACACCAATCGGTAGCCCAGTCTGTCACGCATGTATTCCATTCCGTTCTTGCCGTCATAGACCGGGTCAAAAACGGCGGTCTTTGTCGGTCCAGTGAAAGGGGGAATTGTTTCGCTGCTTGATGCCGGGAAAGTGACCGGTTGAGTGACGTTGGCTTCGTTATAGATAAAATTACTCCATCGGGAATAATTCCCATGTCTCATATTCAAAACCGTTGTCCGGAATTCACGGGCTTCAATGATAGCGCCTGGCATACGTCCAAAAGCATTATCGCCGATCCCCCCTTCTGCTTGAAAGATCGTGTTGCGCTTATAAAGCCAGGTGAGAAATCTGAACCGGTCATGCGGGTTATGAAATCTGCCATTGTTTTCATAATTAGCGGCATAACTATCGTCGAAAAAACCAAAACGCGCCTCCGGTGAGCCCTGTGCCGGGACCGGCATGGAGTCTATATTGGCAGCGGTATAGGTGGTCCCATACGTAAGGTTATACCATGCCAAAAACAAGCGCTGATTTGTTAAAAGAATACGCGAAGCGGGAACAACCTCCAGATAGGCATCCAGCAGCTTCTTTCCAGCTTCCGCACTCAGCGCCATGGGGGATGAGTGCTGTTCGCCCCATGGGCCAAACATCCCCGTTTTCACGCACATGATGATGTCTTCGAATTCATGGAAAATTGGCTTAAGCTGCCAAAGATGATATTCAATCCAGTCTTTGTCCGTATGACCAGGTACATCACACATGGCCGATGGATTATTAGGCGTTACGTAAGCTGGCTCCGGTCCATGAATGAGTCCTTCGGTGAGATTCAGATGGGGATACTTGTGGGGTTCAATATAATTAAATCCGTTGCCGTCATAAGAAAATTTCACAAAAGCAACGCCGTTGCCATCCCGCACCTTCTGAAGCAGGCCTCTGATATAATCAAGCGCAAACGGTGTCAAGGGTTGAGTTTTTCCTGTTCTGGTGGCACCCGTGCCCGGGTCTGCAAACAATCCATCGTCCTTGTACCCAAAGGCATCTTTCGCCGCGAGGAACGCGTTCGACGAAAAGTTGCACAGGTCAAAACACATAAATGATACGGCAGGAAGGGCAGAAACCCCGGTACCGCCAATGTAGGGATTGGTGTTTTGATTAATTCCGTTATAAAATTGAGTCTCCTCGATATCATCCCCTTCCACAGGCGGCACCTGTCTTCCATGGAAGAGCACAGAATTTTCATCAACCGGAACCCGGTGGTCTACTTCAGGCGTAATACCAAATGGCGAATTAGTCTCATTCACCGATTTCGGAGATATATTCTGCCATCGGCCTCTATAGGCGCCCCTGTCCGGATTCGGAATATCAATTGGATTCTCCGTATAGTCAAGCGCCTGCAGCACAAGTGGGGCTTCTTCTCGATCATCCGCTCCTCTTGATTCAAGGTCGTTGCCGGGTGCTGTTTCCGGACATGCAGCAAACAACAAGCCTGTCCAAACCAGGCCAATAATGGACACGATTCCGTGCACTCCAAGCCTATTTTTCACGGCCCGGCCTCCAATTAGTAGTCTATTTGTATAAAACAGGTTCGTCCACAAAAGTTTGATGATTCTGTGGAAAGTGAGGAATTCGTCTCTGCGAGAATGTCCCTTCCCTCCGTGCGCATAACCGTACCGTTTTTTCGGGCCCTTGGGCCATAGCGGACACACTTTATGCTCCCCTTTTCCTGATAGTATAGCCAACTAGGATCTGATAATCAAGCACTATCTCAGCAAAGCATGGTAAGCACTAGTCTGGAGAATCGGCTACCGGTGAGGTCCTCCGGCGGCCGGCTCTTGGTTCAGGAAACCGGCCTGCAAAGCGCCCCTTCCGGCAGACCCCTGCAGCCAGAAAAAGCTTATCGGGGGATAATTCTATTTGAAAAGTGCAGAATTTTTACCATATTCGAGCATCAATCGGGGAACCCAATTGTGGAAAAAACATACAATCTTGAATATTCCTTCAGAACCGGTACTCCCGAAGATCTAGACTTCCTCAAAGGGATGCTATATCAGGCGGCATTGTGGTCTCCAGAACAGCAGACGATCTCCCTTGAAGAATTGCTGAACATCCCTGAAATCACCCGGATTCTGGAAGATTGGCCGAACCGGGAGGGGGATCATGCGGTGATCGCCGTCGATGCGCAGAATCGGCCAATTGGCGCCGCCTGGTACCGTTTCTGGAGCACCGACCACCACAGCTTCGGATTCGTAGATGCCGAGACTCCGGAACTCGGGATTGCCATTGTGAAAACCTGGCGGAGCCAGGGGATTGGCAGAGCGCTGATGCAGCAGCTAATATCAGACGCCAGGGCGAGGGGCATCGAGCGCCTGAGCCTGAGCGTCGATTCCAGAAATTATGCGGCTGACTTCTATAAAGAGCTGGGATTCAGAACGGTGGGCGAATCCAGTGGATCCTGGACGATGCTGAAAGAAATGGAACGGTGAAGGCGGGCCGAAACCGCAGCATTTTCCCACCACCCAAGGAGTGAGTTCATGAAAAAGTGCAAGATAACCGTCCTGAAACGGACACTGCATGCGGATCTCGCCGATGAACATATCGCCATGGCGGTAACGCCGTGTGAAGCCTTTGCCGAGGGCCAGGAATTCGTCTTCACCCCGATGATGGAGCGGCCGCAGGGGTTTTGCGATTGGGCCTGGAATGATATCTACAAGGTCGTGATCGCCCTGGCGCGGGGGGGCAATTTTTCCGACGGCATGTTTCAGGACTGGATGAAGGAAACGAAGAGTATGATCACCTGCTGCACCGACGGCATTCGTCCGGTGATCTTCAAGGTGGAGATATTCGACGATGGCCGCACGTCCGCTGTTTTACCGTGATCGCTAAGGGGCGATTCTCGCCGCAGCTGCCTTGCCGGCGAACGCGCATATTGGAAGGAGGTCCATGCCATGCATGGTAAAAACCATCTTCTACGCTCGATGCTGTTCATGCTGTTGATTTGCATCACCCCCCTGCCCGCCAGTCAGACGTACCCCACCGGATCCCCACAAGGGGACACTCCTGCAGCCGCTCAGGTCCATATCAATAACCTGGCTCTCTGGGTACAGTCCGATGGCAAGACAGCTTTTAATCCTTTCACCCGACCTGCCGGAACACAAATTCCCTGGGGGCTGCTCTATCCGGACGGCGTTCCGGCCGGTCTGGTCTACGTTGATGGCATCGTCTGGGGGGGTATGGTTCGGGACGGCCAGACACCGGTGTTGCGGGTTGGCGGAAGCACGTGGCTGACCGGCTTGCAGCCGGGCGCGATCATCGCGCCCGGCCTGGCCGAGGATCCCGCCGCGGCAGCGGTCAACCGCATCTGGCGCTACCGCCCCGACTGGTCAACCGCCGATCTCACCTCCGAAGCTTTTGCGCTCTTGGCTTCGCGGGCCGATGCGGCCTCCCGTCAATTCCAGTTCAGTCCGGATGAATTGCAGGCCGCGGCCGATTCCCTGCGCGCGGCTTATGAAAAGGACCGGCAGGAATGGCCCTGGCAGAAGGGGGCCCCGTTCTACGACACGAACCACAATGGCCTGATGGAGGAGGGGGAAGAACCGGGTCTGCTGGAGGCGGATCAGGTGGTCTGGTTTGTCGCCAACGATCTCGATCCCGTACGCACGCTCGCCTTGTACGGCTCGCCGCCCATCGGTCTGGAAATGCAGGTAACCTTTTGGGGCTATCGTCAGAACGCCGACTTGGCCAACAGCCTCTATCGCCGGACCCGGGTGATCTATAAAGGTACGCAGACAACCCCGCCCACCGCTGTCATCGACAGCATGGCGATCGGATTATACAGCGACATCGACATCGGCAGCTGGAATGATGACCTCGCCGGAACCGACACCAGTCTGCAGATGATCTATGGATACAATGCTGCAGCGCTGGATACGGTCTATCAGAGCAAGTACGGCATCGCGCCGCCTGCGTTCGGCTATTCGCTGCTGTATGGCCCCGTCGTCGCCGCTTCGGATGCCGGCGGCTATGCGGTGCGCGATTTCCGCGCGCGCCGGGGGTTCCGCAATCTGCCGCTGACCTCCAGCTGGGTGGACCGTTCCGGCGATACCGATTCGCAACCCTCCACCGGCAAGTACGATGGAACCTTGCAATATTATAACGTCTTGTGCGGCTTCCGTCCGCGCCCGGTCAGCCCGCCAGCCCCATTCCGGATTCCGGCCACAGGGGTACCCGTGCGATTCTCCTTGACCGGTGATCCGGTCTACGGCACGGGTTGGTTGGATGAAAACGGCGGCGGCAGGGAGATCACCTGCAGCAGCGCTTATTTCAGCATGGCCCGAGGCGATACCCAGGAGGTCGTCATGGTCATGACCGCAGCCACAGGTGCGAACCGGATCGCCAGCGTGGAGGCGATGAAGTTTTTCACCCGGAAAGCCCGCGAATATGCGGGCTATATGTTCGTGACCGGTATTTCAGCGCGCGATCAGCGTATGCATCCTGCCACGTTCCAGCTCCTACAGAATTATCCCAATCCGTTTAATTCAGGAACGGTGATCCCCTTCGATCTGCCCGCGGAAGCGCACATCCAGGTAGCGGTTTACGATCTCTCCGGCAGGAGGGTGACGATACTGGTGAACGGGCAACTGCAAGCGGGTCCGCATGCCGTGCGCTGGGACGGAACCAATGCGCAGGGCGTCAAGCTGCCGAGCGGTCTGTTTCTGGTCAAACTGGAGTCCGATGCCCTTGTCACCCAAACCCGGAAGATCATTCTGATGAGATAATCTCGCGGATCTGATCATCCTTGTGTTGAGCAAAAAGCCCCGGCGATCAACCGATCGCTGGGGTTTTTCTATCGATCATCCCTGCCGATATGGGGAGCTCAGCTCAAAACCAGGACCCGCCTATTTTATCAGCATCATCTTGTGATGCACAAAACCAGCATCGGTTTCCAGCTGAATGAAATAGAGTCCGCTGGCGCGGGCCCCGCTCCACACGGCTTCGTGCCAGCCAGCGGTATGCGGGGCGTCGATCAGCCCGGTTACTTCGCGGCCGAGCCGGTCGTAGATGGTGATGCGCGCCCAGCCCGGTGTCGGCAGGGCATAGCGGATGGTCGTGCTGGCATTGAAGGGATTCGGGTAATTGTGCAGGGAAAGCTGCTGCGGCAGCTGATGCGCGGTCTCCGGCGTGCGGGTGTACCTGGCCAGCTCGAAGAAGCTCCAGCCATAGCCGTTGCGGCTGCCGGTAAAGTACAGATTATCCTGGCTGTCGCACAACATCCGCGCGGCGGGGAGATCCCCAAGCGGCCAACCCGCGATCACACGGCCCTGATCGTCTATTTCGCAAACCTCACGCGCGCCGGTACCGCTTTCCTCGAGCAATAAACAGCGCCCGGTGTTGTCCAGGAGAACATCCTGGAGGAGATCCGGCTGCACCCTCGTGTACCAGCTCTGTTCGCCCCCGGCGTCGAAATGGCTAACGAAAAAGTGGTGTTCCTCCCAAGTTTCCTGATAAAAGCCTGCCAGAGTTGCCTCCCCGCGCGCATCCATCCCCAGATAGACCGGACGGAGGAAGCCGTCCGGATGACCTTCACTCCTCTGCCAGAGCCGCTCGCCCGCCGGGCTGAATTTGCTGAGAATGCCCTGCTGGCGCACGCCGTGCGCGAGGTCCGTCGTGTAGCCCCAGACGAGAATATTCTGGTGCGGATCGACGGCGACATACTGCGGCCAATCGGAAGAGGTGGCGCTGCGGCTGAGGCCGGCGCGCCAACAAAACTTGCCCCAGGGGTCGTACTTGAGCAGCGCGCGATGCTCGCCGGAGCCGACCAGGGCGATAAAGGCATTCCCCTCGGCGTCCACCGCCAGGGCGGCCGGATGGACCCAGGAAGCATCCCCGCTGCGATATTCGGCGTGCCAGAGCATTCGTCCCGCGGGATCGCGCTTGAAGGTGAAGGCATTGCAGCCCGGACCGGTCCGCGGAAAGACCGCTCCGGTCACCAACAGATTGCCCTGCTGGTCGAGCTCCTGGGTACATAGGCTGCACGATTGCTGGTCTCTGGCGGCGACCTGGTGCCGCCACAGCTCTTTTCCCTCGGCGCTGACGCGAATGGTGAGAAAGAGATCGCGGCCGCCGGCATCTGAAACGCTGCCCCCGATGAAGGCCGAGCCGCCCCGGTCGATGTTCAGGCAGCGCAGGGTGGGCACGGCCTCGCCGGGCATGGCCAGGGGTGTGCGCCACAGTTCCAGGCCGGCGGGACTCCAGGCGGCGAGAAAAGGTGTGGATCCGGATTTGCCGAGCAGATAGAGCCGTCCGCTAGCATCCACCCGGCACTCGGCCACGTAATCGTTGGAGGTCCTTTGCCCGGCGCTGCACTGCTTCCAGAGAGTGCGGCCCTGGCTGTCCAGGACCCACGCGAGCAATTGGGAGGTGCCGTCGGCTGGATCGCGCAGCTGTCCGGTGATGATGCAGCGGCCTTGCCCGGCTGCGGCGAGGACCGGCGCAGCAATCTCCTCGTCACTCTCCCCTCCCGGCAGCCAGGACGCCCACCGCTGTTCACCCCGCTGATCATAGCAGAGCAGCAGGACGGGATTCGATCTGTCTTTGGCGTCGATGAGGAGCAAGAGATCGCCCGTGCTGCTCATTGTCATCCCCCGCAGTGAGCCCAGCGCGGGGCGGTACTCCGGCGGGCAGGTGGTCTGCCAGAGTTCATCCCCGACGGAGCTGTAGCAGCGCAATACCATCGCGTTGGCTTGTTCCTCACTGAATTCCAGCCCGGCGACAAAGAGATGCGCGCTGTCGCCGAGGGCCAGCTGCCCGTCGCCGGATTGGTTGCCGATGCCGGTTGCGTGGCGCTTGCTCCAGACCTGGGTGCCCTCCATCGTAAAGCACTGGACCAGGAGATCGTAAGACGAACCCTGCGGTGGTGTGCTCTCGGCAGCGAGATAACAGCGGCCATCCAGCCCCGTGATCAGGTCCAGCGGCGAATGACGACCCGGCTGATCGTAGCTGACGCGCCATTGCGGATGGCCATCGGCATCGTATCTCCAGAGGAAGCAGGTATAATCCTCCTCTCCATACTGGGTCCCGGTGACATAGAGACCGCCGTGGTTGTCCGCCGCGATGGCGTGCAGATTCCGATTCGCGCTTGCCGCCTGGCCTTCCTCGTGCTGCCATATAAGTTCCCCTGCTGCAGAATAGGCGAAAAAGGTCAGGCCCCCATGGCTCAAAAGGGTGGCGAGATAACACCTGCCGGAGCTGTCAACGGCCATGAAGAGCATGCCGGATTCCGGAGCGGATGGTCCGGCAATCAGCGTCTCGTGCAAGAGCGCTCCTTCAGTATCATACCGGAAGAGGTGCAAAGCAGGTTCGGGCGCATTTGAATAAGCGGCAAGGAGAATATGTTGCTGCGGGGTCACCGCGAGTCCACGCGGCAGGAAATCCCCGGGGAAGCCCGGATGAGTGCGGCTCCAGAGCAGCTGGCCAGAGGGTGTGTATTTCTGCAGGAGCAGGGCGCTGCCATAGGGGGTGGTCGTGCCATAGCCGGTCACATAGCAGTTGCCGGCTTTGTCGCTGGCTGTATACGAGCCGGCCGCTTCACCCTGGGACTGTGATGAGGCGGAAATGATCCGCCAGGCTTGCTGCGGCATCTCGCCGGCCTCTACCAGCAGCGGCGGCAAGGGCCGGAGAAGCAGCGAGGATACCAACATGAAGGGAAAAAACGAGGCATTAACAGACATGTTTTGCTCCGTTGGAGTACGGTTATGGTAGCATGCATGCATCATGGTCTCTAATGTAAAAGTAGGGATTCGGACACCGAAATGCAAGCATTGTTCACAAGTCTGCAGTCCATAGGTTTGGCATGACTCCAGACCTATAATCCTGCCAATGCCGGAATTTACAGCGCCGAAAAGAAATCGGTTGATATTCCCTTGTGGCGACGGGATTTCGAGTAACATTATTTGGATAGCCAACCGTGGAGGCCGTATGCAAATACGCATGCAACGGGTTTTAGTGCTGGCCGGGCTACTGCTTGCAGCCAGGTGCGGCGGCCAGAAGTCGACAGAACCAACTCCGGCCAAGTCCGACCTGGTAACCTTTTCCCTTCTTAAGACTTCTCTTTTCAGCCCGACCTGTGCGCGCTCCGGGTGCCATGGCACGACATCGACCCAGGCCAATCGGCTGCTGACCGCGGACCACACCTATGCCAATCTTGTCGATGTGGTCAGTTTCGAGTCCCACACGCTGAAGCGGGTCAAGTCGTTCGACTGTGCCGACAGTCTTTTGATTTGCAAACTCAACAGCATTGGCACCAGCATAATGCCCCCGGCCGACAAACTCGCTCAAGCCAGGATCGACTCGGTTGCCGCCTGGATCAACCGTGGCGCGGTAACGTCACCGACCAGATCGACCGCCTCGGAGGATATTCATTCAGGTAAAAGCTGAACAGAACCTTGCGGCGTTACCGGAACAGCCTTTTTTACAAACGGTTCGAGAGATTCATGGCGCGAACGGTCATCGGCAAATACTGGTACAAGGTGAAAGTCGCAGCCTGTGTCGTTGCCGCTTGCCTTGCATTAGCTTTCGGTTTACGCCAACTCGGCTTGAGCCTGAATGGTTTTCTGCCACGGGCATGGCTGGAAGGCCAGGGCTTTGTATCATCCGCCGTCATCGGCTACCTGCTGGTCGGTGAGGCCCTCTTTTTACTTCTGGCGGCACTGTTATTCTGGTATACGGGCAAGGAAGAGGAGGGGGAGGCCATAAGTGGGTAAGAGCCCACGCGAGAAGAGAGAGAGCTGGAAAACCTGCATAGAATGCTGCGCGAGCTCGCGCAGTCGACACAGCAGATGGCCTCCCGGCTTGGCGAGGCGGAAAAGAAGATTGAAGAATCAGCGCCTCGCCAGATCCGTGGTGGACAGGGATCCCCTTTTGCGGAAGAAGCGGTCGCAGACGACGCCATCACTGATCAGGTTCATTTTAGCCTGACCGCACCCGGCGTTCTTGCACCCGGAAGGAGCTATGCTCTTGATGTTTGGGCCCACCACGCCGAAAAGCTGGGGGAGATTTTGGAGAGGGCCAGAAAAGAACTCGGCAGCGGAACCATCCGGAGCAAGTCCAAGGGCGCCATTCAGATTGCACGCGACACGCTGATAACGGTAAATCTGCAGATCGCGGATCAATTCAGTGGCCCACACTGAAATAAATAAAACAAATCCCCTTTTTCTGCGTATTATAATTGATCGTTCTGAAAGCCTGCCTTATCATTCACATTCTTCACAGGAGGTACCATGCACCCTAAATTCATCCATCCCTCTACTGTGCTGCCTCTTCTGATGGCCCTGCTGCTCTTCGCGGCGGGCATCGTGGCGCTGGCCCACGCTCAGGAGATTGAGATCCCCTACCAGAAGTATGTTCTCGATAACGGTCTGACCGTGATCATCCACGAGGATCACAAAGCCCCCATCGTCGCCTTTAACGTCTGGTACCACGTCGGCTCGAAGAATGAAAAACCCGGCAAGACCGGTTTCGCCCATCTGTTCGAGCATCTGATGTTCAACGGCAGTGAGCATTTCAACGACGACTATTTCAAGCCGATGGAAAAAGTTGGCGCTACCGATCTCAATGGCACCACCAATGAAGACCGCACCAATTACTTCGAAAACGTGCCGGTCTCGGCCTTCGACGTCGCCCTCTGGATGGAGTCCGACCGCATGGGCCATCTGCTCGGCGCCATCGACCAGGGCAAGCTCGATGAACAGCGTGGTGTGGTCCAGAACGAGAAGCGCCAGTACGACAACGAGCCCTATAGCCTGGTCGAGGAGTTGGTGGCGAAGAACTGCTTCCCCGCCGGCCATCCCTATTCCTGGACCGTCATCGGTTCGCTAGCGGATCTCGATGCCGCCAAACTCGAGGATGTCCATGAATGGTTCAAGTCCTATTACGGCCCGAACAACGCCGTCATCGCCATCGCCGGCGACATCAACACCCAGTCCGCCCTTGAGAAGGTGAAAAGCTATTTCGGCGACATCCCCGCCGGTCCGCCCATCACCAAATATGAGGCTTTCACGGCCAAGCGGAGCGGTACGGCCCGCCAGGTCGCCCAGGATCGTGTGCCGCAGGCGCGCATCTACAAGGTCTGGAACATGCCGGCCTGGGGCACCATTTGTGCCGATAATCTGGACCTGATCAGTGATATCCTCGCGTCGGGCAAAACCTCACGCCTGTACAAGC
The DNA here is from genome assembly GCA_035419245.1 of bacterium. Lineage (NCBI taxonomy): Bacteria > bacterium. The sequence goes on from DAOLSP010000003.1 coordinate 54,696, forward strand.
GTCTGGTCTATGATGACCAGATTGCGACGGATGTCGCGGCCTATGTCGACGCCCGTGAGATCGCCGGGCTCTTTACTATCTACGCCACTGCAAAGCCGGGCGAGGATCTGAAAAAGGTCGAGAAGGCCCTCGATGAGGAATTGGCGAAATTCCTCGCCGAAGGACCCACGGAGGTCGAGCTGCAGCGGGTCAAGGCGCAGTACCTTTCTAATTTTGTCCGCGGCAGCGAACGCATCGGCGGCTTCGGCGGCAAGTCCGACATTTTGATCCGCAACGAGGTCTTCGGCGGCAGCCCGGATTATTACAAAACCACCCTGAAGCATATCAACGAGGCTACTGCGGCCGGCCTTAAAAAGAGCGCCAACGACTGGCTCAGCGACGGCGTATACATCCTCGAGGTCCATCCCTATCCCGAGTATTCCGTCGGAACCAGCACGGTTGACCGCACCAAGGTACCGGAGCCGGGCGCTCCGCCCGCTGTCGCCTTTCCGGCCCTGCAGCGGGCGACGCTCTCCAATGGCTTGAAGGTCGTGCTCGCCGAACGCCACAATGTTCCGCTCGTCAACATGAACCTGATCGTGGATGCCGGCTATGCCGCCGACCAGGGCGCTCTTTTGGGCACGGCCGGCATGGCCCTGGATATGATGGATGAAGGGACCAAAAGCCGTAATGCCCTCGAGATCAGTGAGCAGCTGGCGCTCTTGGGGGCGCGTCTGGGAACCGGCTCCGGCCTCGATGCCTCCACGGTGACTCTTTCCACCCTCAAGTCGAATCTCGATCCCGCTCTGGCGATTTATGCCGATGTCATCCTCAATCCCTCCTTCCCCGAGAAGGAACTGGCCCGGCTGAAGAAGCAGACTCTGGCCCGGATCCAGCAGGAAAAGGCCTCGCCGATAACCATGGCGATCCGCCTCTTCCCGCGATTTCTCTATGGCGAGGGACACGCCTATGCGATTCCTCTCACCGGATCCGGGACCGAGGAGTCGGTTGGCAAGATGACGGTGACGGATCTGGTCAAATTCCATCAGACCTGGTTCAAGCCCAACAACGCCACGCTGGTTATCGTCGGTGATGCCCGTCTGGCCGAAATCACACCCAAACTCGAGAAAACCTTCGCAGCCTGGAAATCGGGCAGCGTCCCGAAAAAGAATGTCACTATGGTGGCGCAGAAGCAAAAATCGACGGTCTACCTGATCGACAAGCCCCAGGCGCCGCAGTCCCTGATCCTCGCCGGCCATGTTGCATCGCCCAAGTCCGATCCCGACGATATTGCCATCAACATGATGAACAACATTCTCGGCGGCACCTTCACCTCGCGTATCAATATGAATATTCGCGAAGAGAAGCACTGGTCATATGGCGCCCACAGTCTGCTGCTGGATGCGCGCGGCCAGCGCCCCTTCATCGCCTATGCCCCGGTCCAGGGTGACAAGACCAAGGAGACGGTGCAGGAGATCTACAAGGAGTTGAAGGATATCACCGGCACGCGTCCAGCCACCCAGGAGGAACTCGACAAGATCCAGAAAAACGAAATCCTCGGCCTGCCTGGATCCTGGGAGACGATCGGAGCGGTCGGCAACTCCCTGGCTGACATCGTGACCTATGGATTGCCCGACACCTATTACAAGAGCTACCCGGACAAGGTGCGCAACCTCAAACTGGCTGACATCAAGGCCGCCGCGGCCAAGACCCTGCATCCCGATCAAGTGGTATGGATCGTGGTGGGCGATCGCGCCAAGATCGAACCCGGCCTCAAGGAGCTGGGCTGGGGCCCGCTCCAGGTGATCGATACCGACGGCAAACCGCTGCAATGAATTTGACTTCTCTTTTCAGCTGAAACTGGCGCCCGCTCCGGGTCACTCCGGACCGGGCGCTTTTATTTACCTCCGTTTTAACTCGCTGTGCCAAATAGTGCTTGCATATCGCCTGCGCGCAGACTATACTATTAAGGAGGGCGTTCCGCAAGCTCGCGGGACAGACGGGAGCAGTATCGAAACGGAAGCCGATCCCGGCGGGTGGTTCAAGTCGAGATACGATGATCAGGAGGTCCGCAATGTCCGCCAATTCACTGCTCCTTTTACTGCTCCTATCCGTCTGTTCTTTCGCTCAGGTGACGGTTTCGGTGGTCTCCGCGCCTGATCCCGGTACCGACGGCGACTACACCGCCGATGAGCACCGGATCGCGGTCGATGGCACGCTGCTGGCCTCCGGCCTCTACTATTGCCGTCTCGAGGCGGAGGGCCGCACCGTGGTACAAAAAATGATCCTGCTCAAATAATTTTCCTCAATTGGCCCGCCGGGGCCTGAAATATTCTCCATTCTCCCCCTGGTGCAGGTATGTTTAAAGACAGGTGTTCACTGCAGAAATCGGTTGCAGCAGCCAAACGCAGCCGTTGTCCTATCAACCGTTGGAGGAAGCGATGAAGAAACTGGTGTTCCTGCTTTCCATTCTGGCTCTGTTCTCTTCCGGCATGGCTGCCATGATAGTGGACAGTACGTCCACTCCGGTCTGGAAAGTAAGCGTCGATGATGCCGGGCAATCCTGGTTGAAAAAAGATCTCACCGTGCGCAGTATTGCCCTGAACAAGGTGACCAATCATCTCATGGTGGCTACCCGAACCGCGGGCACCCGGGTCGTGGTGCTCGATGCGGCGCGTGGCGACAGTCTCGGGCAGCTCAACATGACCGGAGTCAGCGGTGGCACCTATGCCCTCAATAAAGTGGGGGTCACCGATGACGGCGTCATCTACGGCTGCAACCTGAACACCGCCAATGGATTCAGGATCTACCGCTGGGCGAATGAAAGCGCGGTCCCGACGGTGGCGGCGGATACGACCATTACCGGCGTCACCCGCTATGGCGACGCCTTCGCCGTGATGGGCCAGGGCGTGAATACCAAGATTTTCATCTCCGGCAACAACGCTGCGGCAAAAATTACCCTCCTCGGTACCCGGGACGGGCTCAAGTTTCATGTGGAAAAGGTCCTGCCGAAAAACGGCCAATGCATGGACATTTTCCCTGAGGACACCAACACCCTCTGGATCGACGGCACCGGGCTCAATGCCACCCGGTTGGATGGCAATGGCGAGATCACCGGCACCCTTCCCACCAGCGTTATTCCTCTGGGCGCCTCCGCCCTAGCTCATTTTGGCTATGCCGGGTACTGGTATCTGGCCAGCACGGGCGGCAACCTGGTTCCGGCTGCCGGCCGTCTTGTGCAGCTCGAAGATAACCTTGCCGATTCCCGGGTCAATGTCGTCTGGAAGGGGATGGGCGCCAATGCCAATACCTCTGGCGCCGGCGCAGTTGTCGTGCAGCCCGACAGCGACCGCGTCTGGATCCTGACCACCAACAATGCCCTTGCCCTCTATCCCTTCGGCGGCTACGCCTCTTTTCCGCTGGTCTGGCGCTCGCGCGCTGATACCGCCACCTGGCAGGGGACCAGCAGCATGGCGCGTTCGCTGGCGTATAGCCTCAAGACCAGACATCTCTACGCTGCCACACGGACGGGTGGCGCTTGGATCAAGGTCTTCGATCCGGCCACCGGCGCGCTGATCCGCGACCTGAACACCGCCGGCATGGAGGGCGGCACCTATCCTCTCAACATGGTCGCGGCATCGGAGGACGGGCAGATCTTCGCCGCCAATCTCGCCCTGCCCGGCGAGGTCTTCAAGTTATACCGCTATGAAAAGGAGAACGCCACCCCGGTTCTGGTCTGGCAGGGTAGCGTCGCTGCTCGCACCGGAGACGTCCTGGCATGCACCGGCAGCGGCGACCGGGTGACGGTTTTCGCATCTGGGATGGACAACGATCGGATCAGCACTTTTATGCCGATCGGCGAAACCCTGTTTGCCCGGGGCATGGATATCCCCCTGCCGGAGGCCAATGCCGCCGGCCTGGGCATTGCCCCGGTGAACAGTGACTATCTTTTCGTCTCGGCTCCGACCCAGCCGGTCCGCTATATACGCAAAGACGGCACCGTGGTCTTCGCCTTTGATCCTTCCGAGGTGAGTGGCGCGGCGGTTGGCTTTAGCGAAATCCCCGCCCTGGACGGCAGTACACGCAAGTTCCTGCTTTTGACCCGAGGCTTTGCGCCGGGCGTGCAGGCGCTCGAGCTCTTTGGCGAGGATGGGGAAAACCTTTGCGCCTATTGGGAAAAATGGTGGGCGGCGACTCCGCTCTACAGCCGCACGGACAATCCCACGGCCGCCTCCCAAGTGGTCTACGATGTCTACAGCAACACGTTGATCGAACTGGCCACCAACAACGGCCTGAGCGCCTACTCTTTCGCCAATATCATGCCCAACGCCGGGCGGCTCGAACCGGATCCGGTCTTCTCACGGGACTATCTCGATTTCGGTCGAGTTTACGCCGGCACGACTCCGGAGCAGCATTTTTCGATCGTCAATCGGGGCAAGATCCCCTTCGAGATTTACACGGCGGCTTTTGACGGCGAGTCGTTCAGCAGCGATCTGGCGGCGCCGGTTAGCATCGATGTGAATGATTCCATCACCGTAGCGGTCACCCTGGCGGCTGATGGTGCGGGCGACCTCGATGATGCCCTCACCCTGGTGACCAACAAGGGGACCTACGAGGTGCAGGTCTATGCGCTGGTCGAGGAACTGTGGCCTCTGGTTTGGCGCCAGACGCCGGACAGCACGGCCTGGCTGGGCCATGCGGATGAGACCACCTCTCTGGTTTATAACCAGGCTTCGGGGCATCTCCTTTGCGTCAGCCGCAGCGACGGCAATCAGATCAAAATCCTCGATCCCGGGGATGGTCGGGTGATCCGGACGCTCACGGCCGCCGGCATGGCGGGCGCAGCGGTGCCGCTTCATAGGGCCGCCGTCAGCGCCGACGGCCAGATCTTCGCTTGCACCCAGGCGCCGGCGGGGAGCAACCTTGCGCTCTATTACTGGGCGGATGAAACCGCCGCGCCGGTGAAGCTCTTCGACGCGCCGCTGCCCGGCCGCGCCGGCGACGCCCTGGGAATCTCGGGCACTGGCAAGGATGTGGTCGCCTATGCTTCGGGATGGGACAACGAGAGGATCTATACCTTCGCGACCCGCGACGGCGTGACGTTCAACCGCGGCGAGGACATCCTCCTGCCGGAGCCGGGCGCAGCCGGCAATGCCATCAACCCGACCGATGACGACCGCTTCTTTGTCGGCGGCATCGGCGTTCCGGTCCGTTATCTCAACCGGACTGGCGCGGTGCTTCACGAGTTTGATCAGGCCGAGTTCGGCGGCACCAGCTGCAGCTATTTTACGGTCGAGACCACTTCCGGCGCCATCCGCCGCTTTATCTCCGTCAGTACGGGTTTCGCTCCCGGCACACGCATTGCCGAGCTCATGGGCACCCCGGGCGACAGCCTCTGCAGCCGCTATCATCTGCTGCCCGTCGCCACTCCCGCCTACGCCTCGGCGCCCAATCTCTCTGCCACCGCGCAGGCTGCCTATGACCGGGTGAAGAACACGCTGGTCGAGCTGGTGACCAATAACGGCCTGAGCGCCTATTCATTCATCCAGGTGGTGCCGGATCCCCGCTCCTGGCTCATCTTGACGCCGATCGCCGCGGCCAGAGCAGATGTCAACGGCGATTTCAAGCCGGACCGCCTTGGGGAGATCCTGACGATCCAGGGGACGGTTACGACCCTCAATTTCAACACCGGCAATTCGTCCAGCTATTATCTCCAGGACAACCAGGGCTGGGGCATCAATTTCTACTCGAGCAAGATCAATTACAAACTGGAACCGGGCGACCAGGTGCAGATAACCGGCAAGATCGAATTCTATAACGGTCTGACCGAGATCACAGCGACCGATACCGCGGCCGTCCGGTTGCTCGGAAAGGGCGTGCTGCCGGCTCTGCAGGAGCTGAGTAGCAGCGCGGAGATGAATGAGCGCACCGAAGCCACGCTGGTGCGCCTGACCGGCTATTACCTGGCAACGCCGGCGCTATGGCCGGCCGCGGGGAAGAACGCGACGCTCAAATTCGTCCGCGCCGTGGATACGGTGCTGGTCTTCATTGACAAGGAGACGGACATCGACGGCTCGCCGGCTCCCCAGGGCTACTGGGCCATCAGTGGCGTGGTCGACCAATACACCACCAGCGTTCCGCCCCGAGACAAATATGAGATCCGGCCGCGCTCGCTTGCCGATCTGACGCTGATGACCGGCGTGGCCCGCAGCAGGGAGGAACTGCCCGCTAGCTATGCCCTGCGGCAGAACTACCCGAATCCCTTCAATCCCGTCACGACGATCGAGTTTGAATCACCGGCAGCGGGCGAGGTCCGGCTCAAGGTCTACGATCTCCTCGGCAAGGAGGTGGCGACTGTCTTCGAAGGCCGCCTCGAGGCCGGATTCCACACGTTCAGTTTCGACGGCAGCCGCCTCTCCAGCGGCGTTTATTTCTATCGCGTCGAGGCCGGCGGTTATACCGAACTGAAAAAGATGACTTTGATCAAGTGATGTCCCACCATTGGCATTGAACAAAAAGACGCCGCCCTCTGCAGGGTGGCGTCTTTTTATACAGAGAGGGAGAGAGACCATGCGGAGAAGAATCGGGTTGCTGGTACTGATCTGGGCATCGCTGCTCCTGGCGCAGCCGCCCCGCTACGCCTATATAGAGGGCCGAAGCATTCGCGGCGGGGACGGCCAGGAGATCCTGCTGCGCGGCACCAACCTCGGCAACTGGCTCAATCCCGAGGGCTATATGTTCCACTTTAAAAACGTCAATTCCTTCCGGCTCATCGATCAGGTGTTGAAGGAACTGGCCGGCGCCGACGCGGTGAATGCCTTCTGGCTGAGCTTTCGCGACCGTTATGTCACCCGCGCCGATATCCACTATCTCAAGGGGCTGGGCTTCAACCACGTTCGCGTCCCCTTCAACTACAGGTTATTTATAGTCGAGGATCATCCGGAGATCTGGCTGGAGGAGGGATTCCGCCGTCTGGATGACGTGATCGGCTGGTGCGAGGCGGAGGGAATGTATGTCATCCTCGACCTGCACGCCGCTCCGGGCGGGCAGACCGGCGACAACATCGACGACAGCTGGGGCTATCCCTGGCTGCTCACCGATTCGACGGCGCAGCGGACGACCATCCGGTTGTGGCACAAGATCGCGGAGCGCTATGCCGGGCGCGCCACGGTGCTGGGATACGACCTGCTCAATGAACCGATTGCCCACTTTTTCCCCGACAAGGAGATGCTCAACGCCAACCTCGAGCCCCTCTACAAACGTCTGGTTCAGGCCATCCGCGAGGTTGATCCGAATCATATCATCTTCCTCGGCGGCGCGCAATGGGACACCAACTTCGCGGTTTTCGGGCCGCCCTTCGCCGCTAATCTTGCCTACTCCTTCCACAAGTACTGGATGCCGATCGAGCAGAAGGAGATCCAGGCCTATCTGGATTTCCGCGACAAATACCATGTGCCGATCTGGCTGGGGGAATCTGGGGAGAACACCGACGAGTGGATCACCGGTTTCCGGGTGCTGCTGGAGCAGCACAACATCGGCTGGAGTTTCTGGCCGTATAAAAAGATGGACTCGAGCCGGGGCATTGTTTCGTTCGCGCGTCCGGCTGAATGGGAGGCGATTATGGCCTACGCGGAAGGGCCGCGCCGGACTTTTGAGGAGATCCGCAAGGCGCGCCCGGCACCGGAGGTCGTGCAGAGGGCGCTGGCCGGGTTGCTGGAGAACATTCCGTTTGACCGCTGCACCCCGAACCCGGGCTATATCAAGGCGCTACAGCCCCCACCACATCATCGCTGATCACCTGCAGCACCGCCGCCTCCTGCGCGTTGGCCCGCTCCCAGAGATTATCGCCGTAAGGCGGCCGGCTGGCGGTAACGATGATCATCTCCAGCTCGGGCACAATCACAATGAACTGCCCACCATGGCCGATGGCTCGAGAAGGTCAGATAGCTGAAGCGCTCGCCCGGATTGTATTTGAGCGGCGTCGCCAGGGTGGGACCGAGAGCGAGAGCAAGGCTGGGTGGGACCGAGAACTGAGGTGAACCCCGCCTTCTGGTTCCAACCCGGCGCAGGCAGGCAGGTGCGAACCAAATTGGAGGCCAAAAATGAGGATATCCATTCTCAACACCCTACCAGCTTTGCTGCTTTTCGCCTGGGTACCGGCTCTCCTCGCTCAGGAAGCGGCTGATCCCTTCATCTGGCTCGAGGAGGTCGAAGGCCAGCGGGCCCTCGAATGGGTCAAGGCCAAAAACACGGCGACCGTCGCCGAGCTGGAGAAGGAGCCCCAATACCATGCCCTTTACAGCAAGATCCTGGCCGTGCTCAATTCCAATGAGCGGATTGCTTTTCCCTCCCTGATCGGAGAGTATGTCTATAATTTCTGGCAGGATGAGAAAAATCCGCGCGGCCTCTGGCGCCGCACCCTCCTGGCGGATTATTTCAAGCCTGCTCCCGAATGGGAGACTGTGCTCGATCTTGATGCGCTCAGCCAGAAGGAGGGGGAGCAGTGGGCCTTCAAGGGGGCGACCTGGCTCTATCCGGGCTACGATCTGTGCATGGTCAGCCTTTCCCGTGGTGGAAGCGATGCGGTCGAAATCCGTGAATTCGATCTGGTCAAGAAAGCCTTCGTCCCCGGTGGCTTTTTTCTGCCGAAAGCCAAGAGCAGCGTCTCCTGGATCGACCGGAACACCTTGCTGGTTGGTACCGATTTCGGTCCCGGCACTCTTACGACTTCCGGTTATCCCCGGATTGCTAAAATCTGGTACCGCGGCACTTCTCTGAGCGGCGCCCGCACCCTCTTTGCTGGCCAGGAGAGCGATATGGGCGTCTGGGCCGGGGCCGTCAACACGCCGGAACGCCAGTATATCGTGGTCTCCCGAAATATCACCTTTTTTACGTCCAACAGTTTTGTCATGGAGGGTGACAAGCTGATCAAACTCGACCTTCCTGATGATGCCCAATTCAATGGATTTTTCAAAAACCAGATGCTGGTTGAATTGAAATCGGACTGGACAACGGGAACGAATTCCTTCAAGCCGGGCACCCTCATCAGCATAGATTATGACCGGTTTCTGATGGGTGACCGGGCCTTTTCGATCGTTTTCGCGCCGAGTGAGCGCTCAAACCTGGCTGGAATGACCACGACCAGGAATGCTCTGCTCCTGCATAAATTGACCAATGTGGTCAGCGAATTGTTCAGGTACACCTTACAGGATGGCCAGTGGATGGGCGAAAAAGTTGCCGCCCCTGAATATGGCACTATCGGCCTGGCGGCCACCGACGACCTCTCCGACCATTATTTCTTCACATATACCAATTTTCTGGCGCCAACGACCTTGTATTACGTCCCGGCCAACGGCAAAAAGATAGAGAATGTCAAGAGCCTGCCCCACTTTTTCAACAGCTCCGGCCTGCTTGTGGAGCAGTTCGAAGTGGCCTCCAGGGACGGAACCAAAATCCCCTACTTTGTCGTCCGTTCGAAAAAGGCTAAAATGAACGGCGCCAATCCGACCCTGCTCTATGGCTACGGCGGTTTTGAAGCGGCCATGCAGCCCGGCTATTCGCCGGTGCGCGGCGTGGCCTGGCTGGAGAAGGGTGGGGTCTATGTGCTCGCCAACATCCGCGGCGGCGGGGAGTTCGGACCGCAATGGCACCAGGCTGCGCTGAAGGAGAACCGGCAGCGCGCCTATGATGATTTCACGGCGGTTGCCGAGGATCTGATCTGGCGCAAGATCACCTCACCGCGTCACCTCGGCATCGAGGGTGGCAGCAACGGCGGCCTGCTGGTCGGCGTCGCTTTCACCCAGCACCCAGAACTCTACAACGCGGTCCTCTGCTCCGTCCCTCTGCTCGATATGCAGCGTTACAATAAGCTGCTCGCTGGAGCGAGCTGGATGGGCGAGTACGGCAATCCCGATCTGCCGGAGGAGTGGGCCTACATCAGCAAGTACTCTCCATACCAGAATCTCTCGGCCGGCAAGAAATATCCTAGGGTCTTTTTCACTACGACCACGCGCGACGACCGCGTCCATCCCGGCCATGCGCGCAAGATGGCCGCCAAAATGGAGGCGATGGGTTATCCTTTTTATTACTTTGAAAACACCGAAGGCGGACATGGCTCGGGGGTGACCAATGAACAACGGGCACGGATGTTGGCCCTCGAACAGGTCTACTTGCTGAAAATGCTGAAATAACCGGAGCCTTTATGACCTCCATCGTTCTGATCGTCAACGGCAAACGCCATGCCCTCGAGGTCAATCCGGATACCCCGCTGCTGTGGGTGCTGCGCGAGACTCTCGGTTTGACGGGGACCACGTACGGCTGCGGCGCTGCTGGAAAAGAGGCCGGATCCGGCGGACGCTGAGATCAATGAGGCGATGTCGGGCGTACTCCGCCGTTGCGGCGCTTTGTCTGTTCCGGCTGCCCATCTCCAGGACTTCCCTCAAGGGTGCCGGGGAATAGATCCCCATCATTTTTTTGTTGCAGTGAACACAACGCGCGACTCCGGCCGCGCGTTTTTTATAGTACAAACGGAAACAGGATATTAAAATGATCGGATTATGGCTGGGTTTCATCGGTTTCGTGTTGCTGATGCTGGCGCTCGATCTTGGGGTCTTTCATCGCAAGGCCCATGTAGTTCACCTCAAGGAGGCGCTGAGTTGGTCGGGGGTCTGGATCTCGCTGGGACTCTTCTTCGCGGTTTTTATTTATTACGCCTATCAGGGCCACTGGTTCGGCCTGGGAACGCAGCCCGATGCCGTCGACGGCCTGATCAACAGCGGCAGGACCGCGGCGATCAAGTACTTGACCGGTTATGTCGTCGAAAAATCGCTGAGCATCGATAATATCTTTGTCATTGCGATGATCTTTGGCTTTTTCGCCGTGCCCGCCCTCTACCAACACCGCGTGCTGTTCTGGGGCATTCTCGGCGCCCTGATCATGCGCGGGGCCATGATCGGGATCGGTGCAGCGCTCATCGCCCGGTTCCACTGGATCCTCTACCTCTTCGGGGCTTTTCTTATTGTCACCGGGGCCAAGATGTTCTTCATGCATTCCCGGGCCGAGGATCCGAACCGCAATCCGGTTGTGCGGCTGGTGCGGCGCTTTTTTCCCGTCACCGAGCGTTTCCATGGCGAGCACTTTATCGTGCGCGCCGGGAGCGCCGCCTCCCATGAAGGCGAGCTGCCCGGGGATGCCGAGATCGATGATGCGGTGGTTGCCACTGCCAGGAAAGGGGCGATCCTGCTTACCCCGCTGGCCATCGCCCTGATCATTGTCGAGACCACGGATCTCATCTTCGCGGTCGATTCGATCCCGGCCATTTTTGCCATCACCGCCGATCCTTTCCTGGTCTTCACCAGCAATGTATTCGCCATCCTCGGCCTGCGTTCGCTTTATTTCGCCCTGGCGGGCATGCTCGACAGGTTCCGTTATCTCAAGACCGCGCTGGCGGTTGTGCTGATGCTGGTGGGAGTCAAGATGCTGACGGCGTCGTGGCTTAAGCAGCTCTTGGGAGAGCAGTTCAATTTTATCCTCCTCGGCGTGATCCTGCTTATCCTGATCGGCGGGGTGGTACTTTCGCTGCTGGCCAACCGGCGCGATGCGCGCGCTGCAACCTGAACGGATCAGGGCAGGACCTTCGCGACGATGACAGTCAAGTCGTCGTAATGATGGACCTCGCCGTCCGCATCGCCTTACCGGAGACATCCCCGATCACCATACCGAACTACTTATGGTCACTGCCGACCCAGGCATAATCGAAGACCCCCCCAACTTGATTGGTCGGGATGTAGATCCCGGAGATTTCAAAACCCGGCACTTGCGGTGTCTCGTGCGGCATGATGGCCATCTGCATGTCGTGCGCGGCGCGCAGCTCGGCCTCCATGCGGATCAGGCGCAGGCGGCGGCGCAGAGGAATCCGGGCGCCCGAGGGAGACGGCAGGCTTTCATGCCAGCCTCCGTTTGGGATGTATCCTTTAATACGAGATCCTCAACGATTTGTGTCAAAATAAAGTATTCATCCGCCAGGCGCTCCGCCCTGGTGCTTGCCTGCCGCTACCGCCGGTACCCTCAGTTCTCGTGCCCACCCACCGCCAGGCGCTCCGCTCCGCTGCCTGCCTGCCGCTACGGCCCCGTAAAAAAGAATTTGCTTCGCAGGCAAACAATAGATATTTTATGTCAGGGGAAGGAGAGTCCATGAAAAGCATTCGCAAACCAGCCTGGGCGGGGCAGTTCTATCCCGCTCAACCCGATGCCTTACGGGCCTTGATCGATACCCTGCTTGCCGGCGCTCCGCTGCAGGATGTAGGCCGGCGCTTGCTCGGCGTGGTCGTCCCACACGCGGGCTACCTCTATTCCGGCGCCACGGCTGCCGCCGGATACCGCCTGGCCGCCGCCCAGGCCGTTGATACCGCAGTCGTGGTGGCGCCCAGCCACGGCCAATACATCCGCGACGTCGCGCTCTACCCCGGCGAGGCCTATGCCACGCCTCTGGGCGAGATCGAGATCGATGGCGAGCTGACGCAGGAACTGGCTGCCGCTGCACCGGATCATCTCCATCTCTCAGAGGAGGGTCACTCCCTCACCGGCGGCCGCCCCGAGCACAGCCTAGAGGTCCAGCTCCCCTTTTTGCAGTCGGCTCTGCCGGGCAAGTTTAAACTGGTGGCCGCCCTTTTTCACGATTACAGCTGGGAGGTTTGCCGGGCCCTGGGTGAAGCCCTCGCTGCAGTGTATCGCCCGGGGATGCTGATCATCGCCAGCTCGGACCTTTACCATGGCGAATCGTATCTGGCTTGCCGGCGCGCGGATGCTCGAACCCTCGATCTCCTGCAGCAAGGGGATGGCGAGGCTTTTTGCCGCGCCCATGAAACCGGCGCCGCCCAAGCTTGCGGCGCTGGTCCCATCGCCGCGCTCCTGCACACCGGCCGGCGCCTTGGCGCCACCGGAGTGCGGCTGTTGGCGCAGACCAACTCGGAAGAGGTTACCGGCGAGCACAGCGGCTATGTAGTCGGTTATGCCGCCGCTGCCGTAGAGTGGCCGGCCGCATGAAGGTACGATGGCACCGTGCTTCGCAGGCCAGATGTCATGACTGAGCGCCTCGCCCTGATTGGTGCTGGCCGTGCCGGTGCCAGCCTGGCAGCCGCCCTAACGCGGGCCGGATACACCGTAACCGCGGTCTTTGATGCTGATCCGGCATCGGCTGAACGGGCTGCTGCGGTCTGCGGGGCGCAAGCCGGCACGGAGATCCAGGCGCTGGGGGCGGGGGATTGGTCGCTCCTCTTCCTAACCGTCTCCGATGACGCCATTGCTCCTCTGGCGGCGCAGCTGGCAACCCTTTCGCGGTGGCCCGCTGCAGCCCTGGTCTGTCATTGCTCCGGCGCCCTGCCGACGGCGGTCCTTGCGCCCTTGAAGGATTTCGCCGCTCTCGCCTCCATGCATCCACTGCAAAGCTTTTCAGACCGGCCGGAAGCGTGGCGGAGCTGGAGCGGCATCCCCATTACGTTGGAGGGCGAGGCGGGGGCCCTGGAGCGACTCGAAGCCCTCATCAGCCGGCTTAAAAGTTATCCCCTGAGAATCACCGCCGCGCAGAAACCGCTCTATCACGCGGCGGCCACCCTGCTCTCCAGCGGCTTGGTGGCGCTCTGCGATGCGGCCCTGCAGCTGCTGGAGGGCCTCCCTTGGCCCGCAGCGGAGAAACCGGCGATGACGGTGCCGCTGCTGCAGACCACCCTCGCGAATGTGCTCGCTGCCGGCCCGGCCGCTGCGCTCACGGGTCCGGTCTCCCGCGCGGATGCCGGGACGATCGCAGGCCACCTTCGCGCCCTGAACACCCAGGCTCCGGAGCTCCTCGATCTCTACCGCGCCCTCAGTCTCTATCTCGTCCGCCTGGCGGAACAAGCGGGCCGGCTGACGCTGTTACAGAAGGACGAATTGATCCGGTTGCTTACACAAACCCCTGAATGAGGCCATGAATTCAGCACTGAGACTTCGCAGCGATCTCGAAAGGATCGAACAAACCATTCTGGCACCTTATGCCGTCCAGAGCAATCAGGCCGCGGCGACACGGCTGCGGCTCGAGCCCGAGCATCCCTACCGCACCGCGTTTCAACGCGACCGCGACCGCATCATCCATTCGCGGGCCTTCCGCCGCCTCAAGCACAAACGCCAGGTTTTCCTGACCGAATCGGGCGATCATTACCGCACCCGCATCACCCACACCCTCGAGGTGTCGCAGCTGGCGCGCACCATGGCGCGCGGCCTTGGCGTCAACGAAGATCTGGCTGAGGCCATCGCCCTCGGCCACGATCTCGGCCATACTCCCTTCGGCCATATCGGCGAGGTGGTGCTGCACGGCATCATGAGCGGGGAGGATTCCCTCGAGGGCACTCTGGCGCCGCAGGACGCCGGCGGCTATAAGCATAACTACCAGAGCCTGCGGGTGGTCGATATCCTCGAAAAGAAGTATCGCTGGGAAGGCCTCAACCTGACGGCGGCGGTGCGCGAGGGCATTCTTAAACACACCCGGCTGCGCCGCGATGTCCTCCACTTTCCCGATTTCAATTTGCAGGGTCTGTACTACCCGCTCGATCATGCCACGACCATCGAAGGCCAGATCGTCGCGGTTTGCGACGAAATCGCCCAGCGCACCCATGATCTCGAGGACGGGATACGCGCCGGTTTCGTGAGCCTCGACCGGGTGCGCCGGCTGCCGATCATCGGGGAGATCGACCGCCGCGCCGGGCTCGTGCTGACCGATAACTTTATCTATCGCAACATTCTCATCCGCAGCCTCGTCAACTTTCTGGTCACCGATGTGATGGAGGCCACACTGGAGCGTATCGACGATTTCATCCGGCTGACCGGACGCACCGACTATTTCGATACCCTGCTGGTCTGGTTCAGCGAGCGTGTCGATCCCCTCCAGGAGGAACTCGACCGCTTCATCGCCAGCGAAATCATCCAGATCGCCTCGGAGGAGCGCAGCGACAACCACGCCCGGGAGGTCATCCGCACACTATTCAGGAGCTTTTATCTCAATCCCGGCCTGCTGCCCGATTATCGCCTCGCGCCGGTCCTGACCGGTCCGGCCTACTCCGGCGTCGAACTCGACGAATGGCGCGCCGAGGGCGGCGGCTTTCTCGCCCGTTCTATCTCTGAGCGCCAGCTGCAGGCGGACGACCGCTTTCTGCGCGCCATCTGCGACCACATCGCTGGCATGACCGACAATTATGCCGAGCTTGAATACCGGCGCATCGGCGAGGCGCGCCATGACCGTTAGTCTGCAGCTTGATAGAGTCAGTTACCGCTATACCGGCATCGGCGCCTCGGACCGGATGGTCCTGAGCGACATCGACCTTGAAATCGGCGGCAACGGCTGCACGGCACTCGTCGGCCCAAGCGGCTCGGGTAAAACCACCCTGATCCAGCATTTCACCGGACTGCTGCGCCCCTCTTCGGGGAGCGTCCGCGTCGACGGAGAAGAGATCTGGAGCAAGGGCTTCGACCAGACCCGGCTGCGGCAGCGTATCGGCCTGGTCTTCCAGTTTCCCGAGGCGCAGCTGTTTGAGGAGAGCGTTGCCCTGGACATCGCCTTCGGACCGCACAATCTCGGCTGGCCGGAGGCGCGGATCGAGGCTGCTGTGGCGAGGGCGATGCACCAAGTCGACCTCGATCCAGACTGTTTCCGCAACCGCTCACCCTTTCAGCTCAGCGAAGGGGAAAAGCGGCGCGCAGCCATTGCCGGCGTGCTCGCCATGGAGCCCGAAATGATCGTTTTGGATGAGCCGACAGCGGGTCTCGATCCGCGCGGCGTCCGCGGTGTCGAGGCGATGATCGAACGCCTGCTGGAGGCGGGGACCACAGTGGTGGTGGTCACCCACAACATGGATTTCGTCAACAACATCGCCGGCCGCGTGCTGGTGATGATGGCCGGCCGTATTGTCTTCGACGGGCCGCCCGGCCGCCTCTTCGCCGATGCCGCGCTGCTGCAAGCCGCGAGTCTCGAGATGCCACGCTTCCTGCAAGAGAAGGAGAAGAGGGCCGCGACCTGGCCGCCAGCCCTCCGCGCAGCCGGGAGCCTGCGCGCCCTGCGCGCGATTGTTCGAAAAAGAGACAGCCGGATTGATTCCGGACACCTGAAGTGATATCGAAGCCCCCCGAGGCGCTGGCTCCACCCGGAGTGGTGTAAGAAGACCGCGTGCTGCTGCTATAACTTGTTGAGTGAAAAGTAATTATAAAATATATCCTTATGCTCCTGATGTGACTTGGGTCAACCGCTATGGGGAGGTCATGGCAAAGTATTTGCAGGCACTGGGCAGGATTGGGGAGAATTGTGCCGGGAGGTAGCATCATGAAGTATGTGGACGAGCTTCAGCTGGCGGAATTGCACCAGGACGTAGAGCAGCATCTCAGACCCGATCTTTCCTACTTTGAGACCTACTACCCCAAGCTCAGCCGCTGTCCGGAGATTCAGAAGATTTACAGCCTCATCGACAAGATCGCCCGTAGCAATGCTACGGTGCTGATCCAGGGCGAGACGGGTACCGGCAAGGAGCTGATAGCGGGCGCGATCCAGGCGCAGAGCCTGCGCAGCCGCGAGCCCTACGTAACGGTGAACTGCGCCGCCTTGCCGGAGCACTTGCTCGAGAGCGAGCTCTTCGGTCATGAACGCGGGGCCTTTACCGGCGCCGTGTCGAGCCATGCCGGCAAGTTCGAGCAGGCCGACGGCGGCACCCTTTTTCTCGACGAAATCGGCGACATGCATCCCTCGACTCAGGCGAAGATCCTGCGGGTTTTGCAGGAGCAGGCCTTCATCCGGGTGGGGGGAGAGCGTACGATCCACGTCGATGTGCGCATCATCGCCGCCACCAACAAGGATCTCTGGGAGGAGATGGAGTCAGGGCGCTTCCGCACTGATCTCTATTACCGTCTCAATGTCGTGACCATGCACGTGCCGCCCCTGCGCGAGCGGAGCGAGGATATTCTCATCCTCGCCGATTACTTCCGGCGTAAATTCGCAGCCGAGATCAAAAAGTCGGTGGGGGATTTTGACGACGAGACGCGGCTGCTGCTGGCCAACCACTCCTGGCCGGGCAATATCCGCGAGCTGCGTAACCTGGTCGAGCGCGCGGTGCTGGTCGTCAATCCCGCACATATGATCACCGCCAAAGACCTGGCCCTGACCGGCAAGGATTATTTTGCCGCCGGCGGGCGCGACCGCCGGCGCGACGAACGCCGTGGTCCCAGCCTGCACACCCTCAATCTTGAGGAACTGGAAAAGACGGCCATCACCATCGCTCTGCAGCGCAGCAAATGGGTACAGAAGGAGGCTGCGGTTCTGCTGGGCATCTCGCCGCGCGCGTTGAATTACAAGATCGCGCAGCACAAGATCTCGCATGCCAGCTGGCGCAAGAATTCGGAGAAATAATCTGGCCAGCCGCACTGCTGCAGCATAACAATCCTCCGGGCTGTTGAGGCCTGCACCCGCCAACTCTGTATTAAGTGTATTGAAATTATGAAATTAAATCGCTTTATTCTTATCTTCACCTTCCTGATTTCCGGCACCGCAGCCCAGGCCGCTTCGATCGCGCTCGCCTGGTCGAGCAACACGGAACCCGATCTCCTCGGTTATCGCGTGCATTATGGCACCCGCTCCGGCGCCTACAGTGTGTCCCTCGATGTGGGCAATGTCACCAGCTATACGGTGCCGGACCTCCACGCCGACTCCACCTACTACTTCGCTTTGACCGCCCTCGACGTCTGGGGGAACGAGAGCGCCTATTCTGCGGAAGTGGCGGCTGCTCCAGGTGGCGGCGAGACCCCCTCGACGCCCTGGAATTACCGCCTCGAAAGCGCTTGGCCCAATCCGGTGCGCGCCGGGGAGACGGCCTGGCTCCGCTTTGCCCTGCCGGAGGCGCGCGAGCAGGTCACGCTGATGGTGTTCAATGCTCTCGGTCAGAGGGTCCGCACCATCGCCCGTACCGCCGCTGCCGCCGGCTTTCACACCCAGCGCTGGGATAGCCGCGACGATGCCGGTGCCTTGCTCGCTGCAGGCGTTTATTATATCCGTTTTCAGACCGGGATCAAAATTCTGACCACGCCGGTAACCATCATCCGCTGAATTCCGTCTCACGCATCGCTTTCCTGATTGCCGCCCCGGACGCCTCGCTCCGGGGCGTTTCATTTTCGCGCCGCTGATTCCCAGCCTGTAATCCTCACATTCATTCTCGAAATATTCGGATTTCCGGCGGCACCATAAGTCATAGATAACGGAAATAAAAACAACGATCCATTTCCGTCCTCTTTTCTGGCATGCGCTTTGAATAGGTCTCCGGTGAATAGACCGACCATCTTGAATCCGCAACCATGGAGAGGACCGGAATGAAGCGTGTTGTGAATTTGCGGACGGGCATCCTGGTGATGCTGCTAACTCTAATCCATACAATAATCTGGGCGGCTGACGCCCGGCTGAAATGGCAGGCCAACAGCGACGGGGATCTGGCGGGGTACCGCATCCACTACGGCACCGCCGCCAACGCTCTGACGCAGGCCTTCGATGCCGGAAATGTAACCGCCTGCACCGTCACCGGTCTCGAAACCGGGCAGCTGTACTATTTCGCGCTGGCCGCTTATGACAAGGCAAACAATACCAGTGCCCTCACCGATGCCATCAGCGGTATGGCAGGGGACACCCAGGCACCGACCCTGATGGCCGCCGCGGCTCTCAGCCCTACCGAACTGCGCGTCGCCTTCAGCGAGGCCCTCGAGAAGACCAGCGCCGAGAAGGCCGCCAATTACACCATCTCCCCGGCGGTGGCCGTTCAGAGCGCCCGCCTTCAGAGCGATGGCAAAAGCGTGGTCCTGACAACCACCAGCCACACTGCCGGGACAGCCTACCTGTTGGCGGTCAAGGGCGTGAAGGACCTCGGGATCCCGCGTAATGTGCTGGCAGCCGGCAGCACCCTGGCCTACACGGCCCCCGGTGGTACGGCTGATAGTGACACCGATCCTCCCACCATCACCCTGGCCCGACTCACTTCGCCGACCACCCTCTCGGTCTATTTCAGCGAACCGCTCGATCCCGCCTCGGCCACGGCGCTCGACCACTATCATATCAGCAGCTCGGTCAGTGTCCTCTCGGCCACCCTCGGCTCGGCGGGCAATGTGGTGCAGCTGACCACCTCGGCCCATGCCGCCGGGCAGAATTACATCCTCACCGTCAACAACGTTTGCGACCGCTCGACGCAAAAGAATCCGCTCCTGCCGAACAGCTATTACTCTTATGCCTACGATCCGGAGGACCTGATCGGCCCGACCATCACCCTGGTCCATGCCACCGATGCGGACCAGGTCGAGATCCTCTTCAATGAACCTCTCGACGAAGGCAGCGCCGAGACCACTGCCAATTATACCATCCAGGGCGACGTCCTGGTGCTGGGTGCCGAACTCGATCCCTCCGGTCAGATCGTCCGCCTGCGGACCAGTGCGCACCAGACCGGCCGCCTCTACGTCCTCAATGTCAGCAATGTCCGCGATGCCAGCGCACAAAAGAATCCCGTTGCCGGCGGCACGGCCTTCGGCTATGTCTTCGAGCCGGTCGACCACATCGGCCCGATGATCAGCGGCGTCACCGCCAGCGATGCGACGCACCTTCAAGTACGCTTTAACGAAACCCTCGACCGCAACAGTGCCGAAGCCCTCGCCCATTATCAGATCAGTGACGGGGTGGTCGTGACCGGCGCCGCTTTGGATATCGAAGGCAAGACGGTCACCCTCGAGACAACCGCCCACACCGCCGGCCGCGTCTATGTGCTGGTGGTCAATCAGGTTCTGGACGCCACCACCGTCGGCAACGAGATTCTGCCGAACAGTTCCTATGCCTACGTCTATGGTAGCGGCGAACTCACTGCCGGGCCGACCATTGTCCGGGTCACCGTCAGCAGCGCCACTGAACTGAAAGTCGAGTTCAGCAAAAGCCTGGAGAAGGCGAGCGCCGAAAAGAGCGGCAACTATCAGCTCAACCGCGGCGCGGCGGTCACTGCCGCCAAACTCGGCGAAGACGGGTGCAGCGTCACGTTGACGACCTCGCCCCATGAAGCAGGCAAGGTGTACATCCTTACGATCAACGAGGTTTGCGACGCCACCGTCTACCATCGGTCGGTTCCGGTCAACAGCGCCTACAGCTATCTTTATGAAGGCACGGATACGCTCGGACCGGTGATCTCGCTGGTGCGGGTCAACGATCCGGCGGCGCTCGATGTGATGTTCAACGAGCAGGTGAGCAGGGAAGAGGCGGAGCGCCTCGCCAATTATCAGATCAGCGGCAGCATCACCGTGCTTGCCGCACAGCTCGACGGCTCGCAGCGCATCGTCCATCTCAAGACCACGGCGCATGAACCGCGCAAGCTCTATGTGCTGCGGATCAGCAATGTAAAGGATGCCAGCGAGGCTGCCAATCCCATCGCCGCCAACAGCAGCTACTCCTATCTCTACGAGCCGGCGGACGCCCTGCCGCCGACCATCGCCCTGGTGCGGATCATCGACCAGCGGCATCTCGAGGTCAGCTTTAGCGAGGCGGTCGATGCGGTCACAGCGGGGACGCTCTCCGGTTATGCCCTGAGCAGCGGCCGCGTGCTCAAGGTGACGCCGGGCAGCGCCGCGCATCAGTATCTCCTCGAGGTCGAGCCCCTGCCGAGCGGGGTCATCCTCCTCCTCATGGTCAACGGGGTGCGCGATGCGGCGGGTAACACCATCGCCGCCAACAGCTCCTATGCCTTCAGCTTCGGAAAGATCGCCGCCGAGCCGCTGCCGGCGGTGAGCGGCGTGACCGCAGTCAGTGAGACCCAGCTCTATATCACCTTCACCATGCGTCTTGACAAGAGCACGGCCGAGAATACGGCCAACTATCAGATCCAGGGCATCAAGGTCACTGCGGCCAAGCTCGACGCCAACGGAACCCGGGTCTGGCTTACCACCTCCACGCATGCCCTCAACCGTATTTATGTGCTGCTCCTGAGCGGTATCGCCCGTGAAGGCCGCTCGGATCTGGTGATCGAGGCCAACACCCCCGGATTTTATATGGTGCCGAACTCTGCGGCCGCTGCGCCGGGGGTGCAGCGCGTCACCGCGGCCGGCGAGATGCTGGTTGAGGTTTGGTTCAATCAGGCGGTCGAGCGCTACAGCGCCGAGAACCGCCGCAATTACCACATCTCCGATGACATGGCGGTTCTCGACGCCGAAATGGATGCTGATCTCAATAAGGTCACCCTCACCACCTCGCGCCATCAGGCGGGGCGGGCCTACACCCTGACCGTCTCCGGCGTGGCTGGTGTGGAGAGCGGCACCGCCATCAGCGGCGCGGTGCTGGCCTATACCTTCGTCCCCTCCCTGCAGGTCACCCTCGCCGGGGCCGCTGAGACCAATCTCTCCTTCGTCGCGGTGGGCGCGCCCTATTACGTCGACCGCAACTATGTGATCACCTCGGCGCCGGAGGACCTTATTCATGCCAAGATGATCATGACCGCCAATGGCGACAAGGGGGCTGCCGCAACCAGCTTTATGAGGATCACCGTCAGCCAGGCCACAGTGGTCTATGTGGCCTACGATGCCAACGCCGCAGCCGTGCCGGCCTGGCTGATGACGCGGTTCACTAAAACCGGTCACACCCTGGGCGTCTCGGAGAGTAGCGGCAAGCTGGACCTATGGGCGGCCTATTTCGCTGCCGGCGAGGTCACCCTCGGTGGTAACAACGCCGCCGGCGCCCGCGGCGCCAAGTGCATGTATGTCGTGCTGCTCCAGGAGCCGGCTTTCGCCCGCACCCTCAGCAATGGCGAACTGGAGGGGTTGAAGAAAAAGAGCGCACAGCGGCCGACCAGCGTGGCGCTGCTGCCCAACTACCCCAATCCCTTCAATCCGCGCACCTCGATCCGTTTCGAGCTGCCGTACGACAAGGAGGTGCGGTTGGTGGTGTATGACATCCTCGGCCGCGAGGTGCGCACGCTCTATGAGTCGACTGCATCCGCCGGCGTCCACGCCCTCATTTGGGATGGTCTTAACGATGACCAAATCCCGGTGGCGGCGGGGGTCTATATCTATCGTCTGGAAGTCTGGGAGAATGCGCAGCGCAACGGGGTCACCTATCGCGACAAGTATTACACCTTGACGCGCAAGATGACCTATTTGAAGTAGACAGCAGTCCCTGTTTTCCAGCGTGCAGGCGCCGGGTGCATCGGGAGGGAGCACCGCGGCGCCTTTTTTTATATGAAAAAAGCGCGCAGCGTCACACGAAATCGTACGCGGGGTGTGTACCTTGAAGGTAGTGATATTTGTTGACTTGTCGGGTTATTTTGACTATATTTTACTTTGCGATGTACAAAAATCTTACATCAGCGCGGATCTCGGGCATGTCGCGCGGGGATGGGATGAACAGACTGAAAGAATGGGGTGCAACCTGGTGAACAGACATCCAGCCTGTTGGGGATTGGTACTCGGCCTCGCGTTGTTGGCGCTGGCCGCGGGGCGTGCGGCAAGTCAATCGGCATCGGCACAAAACAATACCGTCGCTCCCGCGGGGCAGAGCGCGTCCAGCCAGAATCGGGGTCCCGCTGTACCGGCGGCTCAGGGCCAACCCGCGGGCAGTCCAGCCGGTCAAACGGTCACTGCCGGTTCTGAATCGTCCACATCTCTTTCCCTCTTTGGCCAACAGTTTTTCTCCTTTCCCACCCAATCGGCCATCAGCGCCGGTAAGGCCGACGATAGCTACACCCTTGGAGGCGGCGACCATCTCGCCATCCACCTCGGCGGCAAAGCGCTCGAAAATTTTGAAACGACGGTCACCGCTGACGGCAAAATCTATCTACCGACGATCGGAGTCCTGCCAGTACAGGGAATGACGCTCGCCGAGGCGCGGCAGATGCTCGACCTCCGCCTGCGCCGCTTTTACAGCAACTACACCCTCGATCTGGTGTTACTCGCCCCCAAGATGGTGCGGGTGGCGGTAACCGGCGATGTCCGCCAGCCGGGAAACTATACCCTTTCCGCCCTCAACAGTGTGCTCGATGCCGTCTCCAGCGCCCAAGGCCCGACCGAGCGTGGTTCGCTACGCGATATTCAGGTTTACCGCGGCGAGAATCTGGTGGCGAGCGTCGATCTCTACACCCACCTCCTCAAACCCGGTCAGTCCGCCGATGTTCTGCTGCAGAGCGGGGACAAGATATTCGTCCCTCCGGCACGTCTGCACGCCGAGATCACCGGTGAGGTCTACCGGCCGGCTATTTATGAGCTGGCTCCCGGAAAGTTGGAGAATCTCGCCGGCCTTATCACCCTGGCCGGTGGTTTCACCGATATGGCCCTCCGCAGCAAGGTCGAGCTCAGCCAGGTGCTGCCGGACGGCTCGCGTCGCATTCAGTATTTCGATCTCACCTCCGCGGATTCTGCCGGCCCGGTGCTGGCCAATGCGGACCGTATCAACGTCTATTCATTAAAGGACCAGATCCCGCACCAGACCGTGACGATTCAGGGCGAGGTCAACCGCCCCGGCGCTTATGAGTGGGAGGCGGGGATGCATCTCAGTGACCTCATCCTCAAGGCTGGCAGCTTGACACGCAGCGCCTGGATGCTCAGGGCAGAGGTGGCGGGTGTGGATCCCAACCGGCCGCCGGTCATCCGCGAAATCAATCTCGAAAAAGCGATGACGAGCGGGGCCGACTCGCTCGACCTGCTCCTCGGCGCGGACGACCAGGTATTCATCCGCCGCATTCCGGACTGGAAGGTCGGACCCATGGTCGAAGTGCGCGGCGAGGTCACCTTTCCCGGCTATTATCCCATCGTCGATGATTCCACCCTGCTCAGTACGGTGATGAAAATGGCGGGCGGTTTTACCGCCGATGCGCTGGTCAGCGATGCCAAGCTCACCCGGCGGCTGCAGCCGGTACCCGAGGACAAGGAGTATGAGCGCCTGATGGCGATGCCCCGCGATCAGATGAGCGACCGCGAGTATGAGTATCTGGTGATGAGACAGAACAGCAGCGACGCCCGCCGGATCGTGGTCGATTTCCGCCGCCTGCTGCTGCTCAACGACCGCAGTCAGGATGTCGCCCTGCGCGACGGCGATGTGATTGAGGTCCCCAAGACGCCGCGGGTGGTTCAGGTCTCTGGCCGTGTCGCACGGCCCGGAGGCGTGCTCTTCAAACCGGGGGCCAATTTCAAGTACTACCTCACCCAGGCGGGCGGATTGAGCTGGGATGCCGACGGCCGGCGCGCCAAGGTGATCAAGGCCGCCGGAGATATTCTCGACGACGAAGCGGTCAAGGAGTTCGGCCCCGGCGACCGGATCTGGGTGCCGCGCAAACCGGACCGGAATTACTGGCAGATCTTCCGCGACACCATTCTGGTGGCCGGCCAGATCGCGACAATCTATCTTGTCATTCAGAATGCGACGAAGTGAGCCATGGCCGATAAAGATCAAATTGTCGAAATCCATCTCCTCGATTACCTTCTGGTCATCACCCGCTGGCGCTGGCGGATCGTTCGCAACACGGTTCTGGTTGCTGCCGGCGCTCTCCTGCTTGCCTTTTTACTGCCGCGCCGTTATGTGGCCGTGACCACGCTGCTGCCGCCGCCGGAACAGCAGAGCAGCGCGATGGCGGGCTTGCTATCGGATATCAAGGTGCCCGGGATCGCCCTGCCGGAACAGTCGACCACCTCCGATATTTTTCTCGAAATGCTGCGCAGCCGTTCAGTCGGCGAAAGAGTGCTGCAGCGCCGGTTTGCCGTCAAAGGAGACAGCCTGCCGCTCCTCAGGATTCTTGGCGCCAGGAACATCGAATCCGGTCTGCAAAAGATGAGCAAGCGAGCGGTCTTTGTCCTCTCCAAAAAATCGGTGATGACGATCAGCGTGGAGATGGGGAATCCCGCGCTGGCGGCTGATGTCGCCAATGCCTATGTCGAGGAACTGGATCGGGTCAACCGCGAGAAGAGTGTCTCGCGCGCCAAAAACTCGCGTCTCTACATCGAGAATCAGCTTCGTGAGACCCAGCAGCACCTGGCGGCGATCACTCGCCAGCTCGCCGAGTATCAGCGCGGCCGCCGTGCCATTTCCCTGGAGGAGCAGGTCAAGGCGGCCATCACCCAGAGCGGCGAGGTGAAAGGACAGATCATCGCCAAGGAGATTGGACTCAATGTCATGCTCCAGAGCATGAAGCCGGAAAATCCCCTTGTGGTGCGTGCCCGGCAAGAGCTGGAAGGGCTGAAGCGGAAATATAACGACCTGCAGGTGGGCGCACGCGGCGAGCCGCCGAACGACCTTTTCATGCCCACCGCCGCGGTGCCGGAACTCGGCGTGCAGCTGGCGGAACTGGTGCGCGAGGTCAAGATCCAGGAGACCGTCTGGGAGTTGCTCAATTCGCAGTACTATCAGGCCCGGATCGAGGAGGCTCGTGATACCCCCACGGTCCAGGTCCTCGATCGGGCGGTCCCGCCGCGCTGGCCGAGTTCGCCCCGCAAGAAAGTGCTGGCGGCTGTCCTGGGTATCCTGGCCGGCCTAGGCACCATTTTCTACGCGTTCATCCTGGAATATGCTGGCCAGCTCGACCGCCGTCCTGCGGAAAAGGCCAGGTGGCAGGAGTTTTTTGCGGCTTGGCACGAGGATGGCGAGACAGTCAGGCACTGGCTGCGCCGGCGCCGGCGTTGATGACCCGGATCATTCATTGCTGGACAATTACATGGAGCTGAATATGCACGTCATAGCACCAACCGCGACGATCGGCGAAGGGACGGAGATCGGCCATTTCACCGTCATCGAGGATGAGGTCGTCATCGGCAAAAACTGCCGCATTGGTCATAATGTGGTCATTCATTCCGGATCCATCCTCGGTGACAATGTGCGCGTCGATGCCTGTTCGGTGATCGGCAAGCAGCCGATGCGTTCCAAACGCAGCATCTTCAAGGACGAAAAGGGACTGCCCCCGGTGCGGATCGGCGCGGAGTGCATGTTCGGCGCCCAGGTGGTGATCTATGCCGGATGTGAGCTTGGGGTGCACGTCCTGGTGGCCGATGGTGCAGCGGTGCGTGAGAACGTCGCCATCGGCGATTACACGATCGTCGGCCGCAACGCCACGGTCGAAAATTTCTGCAAAATCGGCAAAAAGTGCAAGCTCGAGACCAATTGCTACATCACCGCCTATTCCGAGGTTGGCGATTACTGCTTCATCGCCCCGGGGGTCTGTACCACCAACGACAATTACCTCGGCCGCACCGAAGAGCGCTTCAAGCATTTCAAGGGGGTGACGGTCAAGCGCGGCGGCCGCATCGGCGGCCATGCCGTTATTCTCCCCGGCAAGGTGATTGGTGAGGATGCCGTGGTCGCGGCCGGCGCGGTGGTCAGCAGGGATGTGCCGCCGCGTAAGATTGTGGTCGGTAATCCGGCTCGGCCGCTGCGGGATGTGCCCGAGGAGCAGTTGCTTGACCAACAGGGCTGGGAGTAACGCCCGGTCATGTCCCTTAAAATAGTTACTATCGTCGGCGCGCGCCCGCAGTTCATCAAAGCCGCGCCCGTCTCCCGCGCCCTGCGCCGGGAGCATCAGGAATATCTGCTCCACACCGGCCAGCATTACGACCGCAATATGTCGCAGCTCTTTTTCGAAGAGCTGCAGATCCCCGAGCCCGACCTCAATCTCGAGATAGGCTCCGGCGCGCATGGAGAACAAACCGCACAGATGCTGGTGGGGATCGAACGGGTGCTGCAGGAGCAGAAACCCGACCGGGTGCTGGTTTACGGCGATACCAATTCGACCCTGGCAGGGGCACTGGCCGCCGCCAAGCTCAATATCCCGGTCGACCATATCGAGGCGGGCTTGCGCAGTTTTAACATGACCATGCCCGAAGAGATCAACCGCATCCTTACCGACCGCATCTCGGCGCTGCTCTTTTGTCCAACGGCTGCGGCGGTGGCTCATCTCCGGCGCGAGGGCATCACCGCGGGAGTGCACCTCACCGGCGATGTTATGTTCGATGCCGCTCTTCATTTCGCCAGTCTGGCGGAGGTGCAGAGCACCATTCTGAAGCGTCTTGATGTCGCGGCCGGGGCGTATCTTTTGGTGACCTGCCACCGTCCGCAAAATACCGACCATCCTGCCGCCCTTTCAGCGATCGTCAGCGCGCTCGTCGCGAGCCAGGAACGGGTAATCTTTCCGGTCCATCCGCGTACCCGGGGATTTCTGCAGCGGGACGGTCTGATGGATCGCCTCAAGAGCTGCGAGCGCATCACCCTGATCGACCCGGTGGGTTATCTGGACATGATCCAGCTGGAGCAGCATGCACGCCTGGTAGTCACCGATTCAGGCGGGGTTCAGAAAGAGGCTTTTTTCTTTCATGTGCCGTGTGTGACGCTGCGCGAGGAGACCGAGTGGGTTGAGACGGTGGCCGACGGCTGGAACCGGCTGACGGGTGCGAATGCGGAGCGCATTCTTGCGGCCATCCAGACCTTTACGCCGCCGGCCGGGCAGCAGGCGCACTATGGCGACGGCCACGCCAGTGAGGCCATCGTCCGGCTCCTCGACGCAACGGGCTGATATGCACCGGATGAATGGACGGCCAGGTCTCGCCATGAAAAAAACACCCTTTCTGATTCTCCTCCTTGTCAGCTGCGCTTTCTCCCAAACAGTCTATATCGATGCTGGCCATTGGTTGTATGCCTTCCTGAACCGGATGGATCAAAGGGGGTTGATCGCTCATCCACTGATCCGGACCATCCCCATGACCCGGCTGGAAATTGCTGAATACCTTTTGCAGATTCCGGAGCAACGGCTGAATTCCGTTGAACAACAGCAATTGAATTATCTGAAAGCCGAGTTTCAGGAAGAGCTGCAGAAGGATCCCGGGTATAAAGCCCCAGCGCCTGGTGCTATCAGCAAGCTTACACAGAGCCGCGCACTGCGCTGGTTGCCGGATGAATTTTATGCCAATGGACGCAATTTTCTTCCACTGGCAAGCGGACCGGTGCAGCTTTACATAGATCCCATCCTTTGCCGCACCCGTCTGTATGCCTCGGCAGATACGCTTCAGAAAGAAGAGAGGGTTTTTGAAAACAGCAACGGCCTGGTGATCTGGGGGAGTATCGGCGCGCATCTGGGTTTTGTCAGCAACATCCGGGATTCGCGTGAGTGGGGAACACGGCATTATCCCGGCACGGTCAATTTCAGCCGGGAGGGTTTAGGATTTGCCCAGGGTGGACCTGATTATCTCGAGCATGATGAAACGGTCGCCTATCTCGTCGCTAATTGGAACCATCTCGTCCTCCAATTCGGCAAGGACAAGAACCAGTGGGGACCTGGCCGTTTCGGTCAACTGGCGATGTCGACGCGGCCCACCTCCTACGATCAGATCAAGCTGCAATATTCCACCAGCCGAATCCGTTTTATTTTCTTGCTGGCGCAGCTGCAGCACTACACCGATTACACCTATTTTTATGGGGCCCGTAAGAGCAAGATCCTGGCCAGTCACCGCCTCGAGATCGCTCCGTGGTCGGGTTTTTCCTTCTCGTTTTTTGAGACGATGATCCATGCGGGCAAAAGCGTGGAGTGGTCCTATCTGAATCCGGTCATGTTCTTCCGCAGCGCGGATCACTATCTCGGGGATCGGGACAACGCCGGAATGGGCGCGGATTTTTCTGCCCGCCTTCCCCTGCGCAGCCGTATCTACGGGGAATGTTTTATCGATGATATCTCCACTCGCAAGCTGGGCAGCGGCTTTTATGCCAACCGCTATGCCTATATGCTCGGCATGGATCAAGCGGATCTCTTTGGACTCTCCAACTTTGATATTGCCCTGGAGTATACGCGGATTCGACCTTTCACCTATAGCCATGAACGGGATATTGATTACCGCCATTTCACGACCAATCTGGGGCACTGGATCGGGCCCAATAGCGAACTCATCGCCCTCGGGGCATCCTACCGCTTTTCCCAGCCACTCTCGGTCCGTTTGACCTGCGGCAGATTGCGGCATGGCGACAATCCACCGGGTGCCAATATTGGCGGGAACATCCTGGAACCCTGGGGAGACCACGGGTCGCCCCTCAATATCGATTTGCTCGAAGGTGAACTGAAAAAAACAGGATATTTGACCTTAAAGCTGGACTATGAACCGCTCCGGAACTACTTTTTCATACTCTCTTATTCGCATTATTTGGACCACATCGCGGATGCCACGCGCAACGAAGTCACGTTTTCATTAAGAATAAATCCTTGACGCTACGTGCAGAGCAAAAACGTATCTCCCTGGCAGAGAATACACTCTACAGTCTGCTGGGATTTGTGACGCCGCTTTTGCTGGCCTTCGCCACCATACCCCTGATCATCACCCATTTGGGGACGCTCCGCTTCGGTTTGCTCACCATCGGGTGGATGGTTCTCGGGTATTTCAGTCTTTTTGATCTCGGACTCGGCCGGACTCTGGTCAAGGTCATCGGTGAGAAACTGGCAAAGAATCAAGTACAGGAGCTCCCGGTACTCTACTGGACCAGTTTGTTGCTCATATCCGGCCTTGGCTGGTGTGCGGCGGCGGTTTTATACCCTCTATCCGGATCTCTTGTTGCAGCCATCAAACAAATCCCCCCGGAATTGTCCATGGAGGCGGCCCGGACTTTTCGGATCCTGATTCTGGGCATACCCTTCGTGGTGTTCACGGCGGGGCTGCAAGGCGTGGTGGAGGGACAGCAAAATTTCAGGCTGGTCGGCTTGTTGCGTATCATCAACGGCTTTTTGACCTTTGGCGGCTCCGCAGCAGCAGCCCTGCTCACCACACGTGTCGATCTGATCTGCCTGGTTCTGCTCATCGGGCGTATTTTATACGGCGTCCTCTGCTTTGTGATTGATCTGCGGATTCTGCCTGTGCTGCGCATCATCGCGATCGATCTGCGGCATGCCCGCAGCCTTTTAGGATTTGGCGGATGGCTGACTGTAAGTAACCTGGTGGGACCTTTGCTGGTCTACTTTGACCGGTTCCTGGTCGGTGCATGGATCTCGCTCGCAGCCGTCGCATATTATGTTACACCGTATGAGATTGTGACAAAATCCAATGTTCTGACCACAGCTTTGATCAGCGTGCTTTTCCCGGCTTTTGCCGGGCAGTATGCAATCGATTGCGCTGAAGCGGCAGCCATTTATCTGCGGGCGCGAAAGATGCTGGCTCTTCTTCTTTTCCCGGTCGCTTATGCCTTTGTGATGGCGGGGTATTGCGGTCTCCACTGGTGGCTGGGAGAAGAATTCGCGCGGCAAGGCACCATCGTGATGCAGCTGCTGGCCGTAGGAATTTTCATCAACGGGCCGGCACAAATTGCTTTTATTCTGATCCAGGCGGCGGGCCGTCCCGATTTTACGGCAAAATGGCATCTGGTGCAAGTGCCGGTCTATCTGGGCATGCTCTATTTCGCCATGCATGGATTTGGTCTTGGCGGTGCGGCATTGGCCTGGGCCTTGCGGGTTGCGATCGACGCCATTGTGCTCTTCTGGTTTGCCGGCAAGCTGCTCAGGATTCCTGCGCGCAATAACCGGTTTTTTATGGTTTTCATGACCGCAGGCAGTGCTCTTTTGCTCGCTCTCTCGCTGCCCCGCTTTTCCGCAGCAGCCAGTATCCCTCTGCTCCTTGTCAGCGGAGCAGGGTACCTCTGGATATGTTGGCGGTGGTTTCTCGATAAGGAAGAGCGGCAACGCATCGCAGCGGGTTTGCAGCGGTGGCGTGCTCTCAGGCGCAGAATCCGTAAGGTGGAACCCCATTCATGAGCCCATCCTATGAGTATTACAGCCAAGACCGGCGGGATCTGATCGCCCTGTTGCCGCCCGACCGGCATTTTACCAAGGTCCTTGATATCGGCTGCGGTGAAGGGAAATCGGGTGCCGCTCTTTTACAGGAACAGCGCGCGGATTGGGTGACTGGAATCGAATTGATGGCGGAGGTTGCCCGGCAGGCACGTAACCACCTGAGCGAGGTGTTCTCCCTTTCAGTCGAAGCGGATGAGCTCCCTTTCCAAGCGCATGAATTTGACCTCGTTCTGGCTGCGGATGTGCTGGAGCACCTGGTTGATCCCTGGCTTGCCATGCACCGGATTTCCGGATGGCTGAAACCAGGCGGCCTGGCTTTATTCAGCATTCCCAACATTCAGCACTGGCGGGGTGTTTGGGCGGTTTTGTCGGGACGCTGGATCTATTGCGACCAGGGTCTGTTCGATAAAACCCATTTGCGGTTTTTCAGCCGCAAGACAGTTCGGGATCTCATCAGCTGCAGCGGATTGCGGGTCGAGGTGTTTTCGCGCAAGATCGTCGGCAAATCGAACTTGGTTAATAAAATTACCCTGGGCCTCCTGGCTGATTTCTGCACCAGACAATTCTATATTCTTGCACACAAAGTATGAGATCAAAGACAATTTCTGCTTTGCCAATGAGCAAGAAGGCCATCTTCATTTGAATGGATGCCAGCCGGAACAAAGGGGTTGAAGATGAACCATGATGCGTGCAAGATTTGTGGTGCGCGGGATCTCCACCTTTTCAAGCATACCGCCCGGTGCGGCAGGTGCGGGGTCCTGGCCTATTTTCCCTATCCAGCAAAAGAAGAGCTTGAACCATTTGCTACACCCCGGCAAGAACGGATCGCGCGATGGGAGAAATGGTACGAAGCCTCCGCCTGGAATAACCACTGGAATTTCAGTGCCATGATACAATTTGCGCTGTCCGGTAACGACAGTCCGGGTTATGTGGATATTCTTGATTACGGGGGTGGCGGCGGTCAATTTGCATTGGTCTGCAAATCCATGCTGCCTCATGCGTCTATCTATACCACGGACATTGATGATGATGCCTTGCTGCCGCAATATGCTGCATTCAATCAACAGATCGCGCATGCTGATTTTGCGGAACATAAGCAATTATTCGATATTGTATTTTTAAACGATGTGTTGGAACATGTAGCTGATCCATTGGGTGTATTGACATTATTGAAATCGAAGCTCAAGGAAAACGGCCGCATTTTTATTGATACACCTCGTATCTTCTGGATTTATCCTTTGCTGCGCCTGTTCTCAAAAAGGTTGTATCACAAATTATGTCTCGGAACCGTAAATGGCGCGCACTTGCAGCTTTGGAGCAAAACAGCATTTAAAATCGTTGTTGAAAAATCCGGATTGCAAATTGATAAATATAAGCAAGTGACAGAATTTACGCGGAAGCCGGAGTACTATCTCGATCTCATGACGCTGCATAATCCTCTGATCCGTTTGGCGGGTTTGCTTTATTATCAGAATGCCAAATTGCTGGCAAGGAACAAAATCTTAGCGGTACTTCGATAAGCTATGCTTTTGGAAAATCGCATACCATCACGAACCGGCCTTTTCTGGTGTCTAGGGCTTCTCAGCGCCGTGGGTATCCTCGTGCCGGTTGAGTATATGGCCGGGTGCATCCTGCTGTCGATAGCCCTGCTGGCCATCAGCCTGATCTATGCCAGGGACCGGCAGCTTGCCATGGTGCTTTTGGCAGGTTTGATACTCCGGACTGTACTCATCTATGCGGATCATTTTATCGGATTCTTGCCCGATCAACCGGACCAGGTCATGTATAACAACCAGGCACTGGAGATCCTGCAAAGCTGGAGTTCAGGCATGTATCCGATCCAGACGGAGGAGTTCGCCAAAGGGACTTCACCCTTCTCTTACCTGTTAGCCGTGCTCTATTTGCCCTTCGGTTTTATGCCCCTGCTGGGGCGACTGTTCAATGCTTTGATAAGCCTTCTTTGTGTATATTACTTTTATCACATCATCGTAGAGATTCTGGAGGAGCGGCGGATCGCCTTGCAGTCGAGTCTTCTGCTGGCCTTTCTGCCTTCTTTCATCGTTTTTAGTTCCTATATCTTGCGCGATACCCTTCTTATCCTGCTCAGCCTCATCATCCTCTATGCCATCATCAAGATCAGCAAACGGCACGCCATACCGCACTATACCGCACTGCTGGTCTTTGCATTTATCCTTAATGCCCTCTTGAGAATACAAAATCTCTTCCTTTACGCCGGCTTTTTCCTGTTCTTCCTCCTTGCACGGGCTCTTTACTCTTCGATCGATTGGAAAGCCAAGCTGGCGATCATTCTCTGCTTGGTTGCAGTGCCCGTTGCCTATTATATATACCAGTCCGAATCCTTTATCAGCGTTGCAACCTATTTTTTTCGCGCCCAGCCACTGCGGGCGGAAGGGGGTTCAGCCTACCTGGTGGATATTGAATACCGTAATTTTTGGGATGTGGCCCGATATCTGCCGATCCGCTTCATCTTTTTTTGTTTTGGGCCTTTTTTCTGGCAAGCTCATGGCCCGGTGCAGTGGCTGACCTCGGTCGAAGGGATGTTCTTTCTGGTTGTGATCGCCGCCGCACTACTTTACTTACTGGAAATTAAAAAAGAGCACTCCGTTTGGCTGCAATACCTGGTTTTGGGATTTGCACTTGCCGGCCTGCTTGCCAATGCCATCGTCGATTCCAATTTTGGTACAGCCGTTCGTCACAAGCTCAACTATATCATCCTGCTCTTCCCCTTTGCGCTGATGTATTTAAGAAAATTCAGGATCAGGTTATAACCATGTCGCCGCTATTTTCCATCATCATCGTCAACTGGAATACACGCCAGTTGACGGCAAAATGCATTACCTCCGTCTACGAAAAGAACAGCCTGACCTCTTTCGAGATCATCGTAGTGGATAATGCCTCGAGCGACGGCAGCATACCCTGGCTGCAGCAGCAGTTTCCTCAGGTGCGTTTCTTTTGCAACGCCACCAATACAGGATTCGCCCGGGCGAATAATCAGGCGATCGCTGCAGCACAAGGTGAGATGCTTCTCCTCCTAAACAGCGATGCCGTCCTGAAAACCCCAGAACCATTACTGCGGCTGAGCCGCTGCTTTAATGAATGCCCGGAAACAGCGGTCATAGGCGCCAAGCTGCTTTTCCCTGATGGACGGATTCAATCCGTAGGTCGTGATTTTCTGACTCTGAAAAAGTGTATCCAGCAGCAGTTGCTTTTCAGTGCCGCAACCTTAAGGCCGCGAAAGGATCCCGGCACCCGACCGCTGCAGGCCGATTATGTGGATGGCGCATTCCTGGCGGTCCGCAAGACGGTCATTGACCAGGTTGGAAAGCTCAATGAATCCTATTTCATGTATGCCGAAGACATGGAGTGGTGCGCCAGGATCCGCGCTGCAGGGTATA
This sequence comes from bacterium, assembly GCA_035419245.1. Classification (NCBI taxonomy): domain Bacteria; species bacterium. The sequence goes on from DAOLSP010000003.1 coordinate 88,903, forward strand.
CGATCGTCGTACTGCCGGAAATTGAGGTGGTGCACCATCACGCGGCCAGCTCGCGCCAGCATTTCGCCCGGATGCTGATTGAAAGCGCCAGCAACGTCAGTCGCTTTATTTACATACAGGAAGGGCCGCGGCACGCCAAAGCCGCGTTCATCGTCCATCTGCTCGGGATGGCCTTGCGCATCCCGATCTCGCTTTTCCGCAAGCCCGGCCTGACCGGTGCCTACTGGCAGGGCCTCCGCCGCGCGCTGGCTTGTCTCGGCGATCTCGACGCTATTTTTCAAGAAGCGCCATGAAGAAAATTGCCCTGAATGCCTTGATCCTGAATCCCCGGAGCGGGGGATTGGGTATCTATCTGCAGCAACTCATCCAGCATTTCCTTCAGGATGCGGCCGGTCTGGATCTGCGCATTTTTGTCAACAAGAAGGACGCTGCAGGGATGCTGCCTTCCCAAGACGAGCAGGGACGCCTCGTGAATTTGCCGATTCCTTCACAAAACGCCCCCATCCGGATTTTCAAAGAGACGATGATATGGCCGGGAATTTTGCGTCGTGAACACTTTGATCTCTTTCATTCCCCCATGTCCTATTTCCCCTTTGTTATCCCCGTTCCTGCGCTGCTGACCGTCCATGATTTGCGCAGCTTTCATATGCGGGAGAGTTATGGTATAGCAAGACGCCGGTTTCTCAACCAGCGGATCCGGGCTTCAGTCCGGCGGGCCCGTCATATCATTGCCATTTCCGGATTCACCAGGGATGATCTGCTGGAATTATTTGATATCTCAGCCGATCGGGTCTCGGTTATTCACGAGGGGATTGATGAGTCGCGCTTCCGGCGGCGTATTGGTGAAGAGCAGTGGCAGGTCATCCGCTCCCGTTACCAACTGCCAGCGCGTTATATTCTGTCGGTCGGCCACCTTGAGCCGCGTAAAAATTATATCAATCTGCTCAAGGCTTATGCCCTGCTCCGGGCTGGACAGGCCGGGGTGCCGCCTCTGGTGATCGTGGGCCAGGAGAACTGGCATTTCCAGCCGATATATAATCTCGTAGCGTCGCTGGGATTGACCGGCCGGGTTTTCTTCACCCATTTTGTCGCGGCCGGGGATCTGCCGGCAATCTATCAGCGATCGCTCTTTTTTATCACGGCATCCCTCTATGAAGGATTCGGTTTCACACCCCTGGAAGCGATGGCTGCCGATGTACCGGTGGCCTATGCTGCAGCGACCTCCTTGCCGGAGATCGCCGGTCCCGCCGGATTGGGATTCAACCCCCTTGATCCGGAAGAGATGGCCCGTGTCATGCAGGTGCTTGTGGATGACGAGGAACTCCGCAAGGCACTGGTGCTCAAGGGGCGCGAGAATCTCAAACGGTTCAGCTGGAGTCACTGCTGCCGCAGTACCCTGGATCTCTATCACCGGATTATTGCATGACCAAACGATTAAAAATTATCCGCCTCCAATCCCGCATCTGTATCGGCGGGCCTGCCATCCATATGGAAATGCTGGCGCGGTTCCTGCCTGTGGATAAATACGAGACCATTCTAGTGGGAGGTATGGTCGAGGAACATGAAAGGGACAAGTCGGGAGATTTCCGCGAAAAAAACATCCAGATCATCGTGCTCGACCGCATGAAACGCGAAGTCGGCATCTGGTCCGATCTTAAATCACTCCTCCAGTTCTACCGCATCCTGCGGCAGGAACGTCCGGATATCGTTTGTACCCACACGGCAAAAGCGGGCGCCATTGGACGGGTTGCCGCTTTTCTCGCCCGCGTCCCGGTTATTGTTCATACCTTTCATGGACATGTCTTCAATAACTATTTCGGCAAGATCAAGACCCGGATTTTTATTTTAATTGAACGAGCGCTGGCCATGATTTCAGACCAGGTGATCACCATCAGCCCGGAGCAATACCGCGACATCACCGCGACCTACCGGATCGCCTCTCCGGGAAAGGTGTCGATGATTCGGCTGGGACTCGATTTGGAACCTCTGCGGAATTTGCCACACTCCGATGTGCTCCGCAGATCTCTGGATCTTCCGGAGGGGTCCATTTTGATGGGCTTTATCGGCAGACTGGTCCCGATCAAGAATCTGGGCATGGCTTTGCACGTTCTGGAGCGGCTGCTTCTGGAAAACCAAGCTTACCATCTCTGTATCGCCGGGGACGGCCCGGAAAAGGCGCAGTGGCAACAGTACAGTGAGGAGAAGGGGCTCACCGAACATGTACACTTTCTGGGATGGGTGGAGCGCATCGCCTATATTCTCTCCGGCATTGACATTTTGATATTGACCTCCCGCAATGAAGGCACGCCTATTGCGGTCATCGAGGCAATGGCCAGCCGGGTCCCGGTCATCGCCACGGCTGTCGGCGGTGTGCCAGACCTCATTCAGAATGAGCGCACCGGTTTCACGGTGCCTTCCGATGATGTCGAAGCGATGGTCCGGTATATCACCCGGGTTACGCAAGCCCCGGAAAGCCTTGGCGATCTGAAGAAGGCTGCAGAGGAAGAGATCTATGCAAAATATGAATATCATCATCTGGTACGGGAGATCGATCAGCTCTATTCCCGGCTCTACTTCAATAAGACCCGGCATCTGCAGCAGAATGCTCTTCCACACTGATCGGCCACTGTCTTCGACGCCTTGCCTCACTCTCCCCGTTTGATATCCGCACCTTAGCCCACGAAATTGAAATTTGGCAAGGTTATTGCAATAGGCACAGAAATATCCGGCGGTTTTTCATTGTTCGTATTTGATGTTGTTATTTCTTCTGATGTTGCGTCAAAATGAGACACTTTGGCTGGCGTGAAACAGATCAGGATGGCGGAAAGTGGGCATTTCTTAACGAACGGCAGCACAGCAAGACAACCAAGCACAGGCCAAGACAATCATGCACCTTATGCTCTCATTTTTATTCAGCTTCTTAGTCGCTATTCTCATCACGCCAGGCGTCAGAACCCTGGCAAAGCGTCTCGATATTTACGCCTATCCCAACCATCGCACCGTCCACGAGGGTGCAGTACCTAAATGGGGCGGCGGCTCGATCATGCTCTCGTTCGTGATCAGCGCAGCCGTCCTGTATCTGGCTTCCCCGAAGCTCTTCGTCGGGGAGATGGGACTTGCCATCAGCCTCGTCGCCGGCTGTTTGGTTCTATTCCTTCTTGGATCTTTCGATGACAAATTCGACCTCAATTGCAATCTCAAACTGAGTGTTGAACTCGCCGTCGCTCTCGCTGTTGCCCTGGCAGGCTGGCGCTTCGAAGTGCTGATCCTTCCTGGATTTGCCGAAATCAAGCTGGGTTTTTTTTCCTACCCTTTTACCATGCTATGGATAGTCGGGGTCATCAATGCCGTCAATATGGTAGACGGACTGGACGGCCTGGCGAGCGGTATCGCCCTGGTGGTGGTTGCCGTCTCATCGGGTATCGCGGCTCTTTTCAATAATCCCGTGGTGATACTCTTCGCACCCCTGCTTGCGGGTGCCCTGCTTGGTTTCCTCCGCTACAACATCAATCCGGCCTCCATTTTCATGGGGGATTCCGGCAGCCTGCCTCTGGGTTTCCTGCTCGCTTTGCTGAGTTTGCGTGCTGCCACCATTTCGCCGGGACGAGTTGCTGTTCTGGTGCCGCTTCTGCTTCTTTGTCTGCCACTGACCGATACCACGCTCGCCATCATCCGCCGGGTTCGTCGCGGGATTCATCCCTTCCATGCCGATCGCGAACACATCCATCACCGGCTGGTCCGCCTCGGACTGAGCCAGCCCGGCGCTGCCCTGTCCATGGTGGGACTAAGCCTGATTTTTGGCATCCTGGCTTTTCTCCTTGCCCAGGGCATGCATACAGATTTCCGGTTTCTGGGGCAGCTGCTTCCCTAATCTCTTGCATTATTGGCCGGAAACTGTTATCTTGTGCCGGCATTTGACCGGCTGAACAGAGGATGGCCTCTTCACCCTATGCCTATGCGCCCGCATCGCTTCCGATATAATCCGATACAGCTGGCTGCCTTGCTGCTGGCCATTTCTTTTTTCGCCCGTCCGGGATCAGCCTCGGCCGCATCGGGGATATCCCTCGTGAGCAGCTCCGCCAACGAACGGATCTATGAGTGGCAAGCGCCCGCTTGGAACTGGCAGACGGTGGTCATTGATGGCCGGACTTGCCTGCGGCCTGATTCCTCGGCTGGCCTGCTCAGGTCGGTTCCCGGAGAACCCCTGCTGCCAATGGCTGTCCTTGCTCTCGATCTCCTGCCGGGCCAGACGGCTGAAATCAGCCTGGTGGACACCCTCTTCACCTTCAGAACCCTGACGCAGCCGCTCTGTCCCGCGCCTGCGCTCGATCCGGCAACCGGCGGCTGGATCTACGCATTCCCGCCACCGCAATTCCTTCCCGGTGATATACCCGCTATGCTTTGCGAAAACACGATCGGCCAGGCGCGCGATCGGCGGATTCTAAGAATTTCACTCTTTCCAGTGCAGTACAAGCCACACCAGCAGGCTCTGCGTCTGCTGCAGTATGCCCGCCTCCGGGTGAATATCCTGCAACCACAGCCGGTTTTATTGCGCCCCGCAGCTGCACCGGAATCGCTCCCCGCCTCATGCCTGAAAATCTTTCTGGTCGATGAGGGGCCGTATCAGATTACAGCATCAGCCCTCGAAGCGGCCGGGATCTCGCCCGGCAGCCTGAATCCGGAAAAATTACGGCTCTTCAATAAGGGGATAGAACAGCCGATCCAGATCGCTGGCGGTGAAGACGGCCGCTTCGATCCAACAGATCGTATCCTTTTCTATGGCCGGTTCCGCCATGGCGAGGAGGAATTCTTCGATGCTTATTCCGATACCAATGTGTATTGGCTGACCTGGGATGGTGCTGGCGGAGCGCGTTTTAATGAGACAACGGCAACCCTCTCGGGAAGCGCGCTGGAGGCGTTCCCCGATACGCTGCATTTTGAAAAGGATCTCTATTACTACGCAGGTGATTCGGATAACGACATCCACAACAGCGAACAAGTACCTGGAGAAGGCTGGGTCTGGGTGCTGCTCAACAAGGGCGGCTCCGCTGACCTGCCCTTCGAACTTTTCAATCCTGCGGGCAGCCAGGATTCCCTGCTGTTAAGAATGCGGGTGCGCGGCACGACGCTCGATGCGCACTCCCCGGATCATCATATCCAGCTTCTGATTAATGATGCCATGATTCATGAAACCTGGTTTGAGGACCGTACCGAACTGCATCTTGCCTTCCGCGTAGCGGCCACGCGCTTCCATTCTGGCGTTAATATCCTCAAGATCAGGCTCCTTGCGGATACACCCTCCGAGCGCTCGCAAATCTATGTGGATTGGTTCGAGATTGGGTATCAGCGCCTGCCCGTTGCGACAGGAGACCGGCTGCTTCTGAAACCACTCTCTGCCAAGGCGGTAACGGTCACCGCCACCGGATTCGTGGATTCTACACTGATCGCATGGGATCTCAGCCGGCAACGCCGTTATCACCTGATACAGCCCGGCCGGGCCTGGCAGGAACATCTGACTGTTCGTTCTGCCGGGATGGTGGATGGCAAACAGGCGAAGCTGCTCCGCGATGGGGTGGAGGTATCATCGGGCACCCGCGGTCATAATTTCTGGCGCATCGATCCCCAGACGGGCCTGTTGCTGGAGAAGAAAAATTTCGATACCTACGGTTCCCGGACACAAGCGGACAGTATGGCCGCCTGGGTTCAGCGCCTACCGGCCGGTGCCGTGGTTGCCGGAGCGATCAGCGACGATGGCAGTGTCAATATGACCGAGAGCGCTCATCTCGCCCTTGAGAGCCTCGGCAGCGCGCGAACGCGCAGTGTCGGCTACCGGGATTGCTGGGCGATCATCGGCCGCAAGGGAGCCCCCGTCGGATCCGTCTCGGAAGTCTGGCGCAAGAGCGGCAGCGGTCCGGCGGTGATCGATACGATCATGGCCTACAGAAGCGGCAGTGCCACTTTCAGTGCCCGCTTGGCCTTGCCTGCAGACGCTGGCAATGAAATCGCGTTTTTCACCGACACCGGCGTCCGCTCACCTTGCCGGATCGCCTGGCATCGCTCAGCCGATCTCATCGGCGGCGGTGAAGGTGCCGATTACCTCATCATCACCCACCCGGCATTCAAGGTGGCAGCAGAGCGGTTGGCGGCTTACAGAGCAGCACACAACAGCTGGCGCATACGGGTAGCGCTGGTGGATCAGATTTTTGATGAATTCAATCATGGGCTGGCGGATCCCCAGGCTATTCGGACGTTTTTACGTCATGCGCGGGAGAACTGGAGAAAACCCGCGCCAGGTTATGTGCTGCTGCTGGGTGATGCCAGCTGGGATCCCAAAAACCTCTATGGCCTGGCGCACCCCACGGAATATGTACCTACGTATGGCAATCCGGTCAGTGACAGCTGGCTGGCCTGCCTGGACGGGAAGGGAGATATTCTGCCTGATCTGCGTGTCGGGCGCATCCCGGCCCAGACAACCGAGGAGGCCGAGGCTTGCATTTCCAAGATTATCGCCTATGAAGCCGCTCCCTCCGCCCAGTGGAAGAAAAACTTTCTCTTCATCAGCGGTGGTTTTGACTTTCTCGAGCAAAACCAGTTCAGCCTGCAATCGGATGCCTTGATCAAGACATTCATCCTGCCAGCCCCGACCTGCGGCTTGGCAACCAGTCTCCATAAAACCACCAGCAGCACGCAGGAGGGCGAGCACCGCCAGGATATCCTCGACACCATCGACGCCGGCGTGGTATGGGTTAATTTTATCGGCCATGCCGGCAGCAAAACCTGGGATTTGATGTTTCATAATACCGATATCGAGGCGCTGAGCAACGGGCCGCAATATCCCTTCATCACCTCGATGACCTGCCATACCGGCCGGTTTGCCGAACCGAACCAGGTGGCTTTCGGCGAACACTTTTTAATGGTCGAGAATAAGGGCGCCATCGGTTTTATGGGCACTTCCGGCTGGGGCTACTCCTACGAAGATTACACTTTTCTTTCCAGGCTCTTTCCGGCTGCCCTTACGGATACCTTGCGCGCTCTCGCGGAGATCATCGACAAGGCCAAGGTAAAACTATGGGAGGAAGGCGCCGACAACTCCCAGATCACCAATATGATCTATCAGTACAATTTGCTGGGTGATCCTGCGCTCCGGCTCGGCCTCCCCGTTGCTCCTGATCTGGCCGTCGAACCAGGGGACATCGAGGTGCTGCCCGAAATCCCGAACGAAGCTGACTCCACAGCGCAGATTACCGTGCGTATTAACAACTGGGGCCTGGCTACGCGCGACAGTATCGGGGTGCGATTAACGGTACGCCAATCCAACGGAGGTGAACAGGTTCTGCTGCCCTTGGCCAAACGGCCGGCGATCGGCAGGATCGATTCCATCACGTGCAACTGGCCGCTGCGCAATATGGCTGGCGCGGTGGAACTCATCGCACAAGTGGATCCTATGGCGGCAATTGCTGAAAGCGACGAAGGGAACAACCTGGCGAAGCGCTCGATCACCGTGACCTCGAGACGCTTGCAGGTGAATTCACCGCCACCTTTTGCGCTCATTCCCCGGGATCGTCTCGTATTCAAGGTATGGGAGATGGACCGGAATGCCGCACCCCGATCCGTCGAGTTCGCCGTCGATACCTCCCAAGCTTTCCATAGCCCTATGCTTCAGACTTCCGGCCGTCTGACTATGAATCAGATGGCTGTATCATGGAGCCCTCAACCCCTGACTCCGCAGCTTGTGTACCATTGGCGCTGCCGGGATCTGGCCGATACCGAGAGCGAGCATCCCATCCTTGGAGAATTTTATCTCGACCCCGCCAGCCAATGGGGCTGGCGGCAAGTGCGTGCCTTTTCGGGTTCCACCAGCCAGCACCTTGATCTGATCCCGGAAGCTGTTCTGGATACCTTGCAATACCTTCTGCTGGCCGCATCGGGAGGCGCCAATGATGGCAATTTTGCGGGCATCTATCTGAATGGTGAAAACATCGTGGCTGCCCCCGGACGCGGATACAGTGTTGTCGTGCTGGATCCTGCGACCATCACCGTCCGCGACATCAGAAAATTCGACCTGTATGGCAATGCTGCAGCAGTTGCAGAGATGGCCGTTTTTCTTTCATCGGTCCCAACTGGTATGTATGTGCTTACTGCTGTGAAAGACGAGGGGTCTTTTAGCAGCCCGGCCTTGATCGCCGCCTTTGAATCTCTTGGCAGCCTGGCGTGCCGCAATGTCCACTTCCGTGATTCCTGGGCGATGATCGGCGTCAAGGGGGCGGAGCCCGGTTCGGCCCGCGAACTGCTGCGTCCCTCGGGCGGCGGCGAGGCTGCGGTCAGCGATACCCTCTCCTGCCTTGCCCCTTCCGGCACCCTGACCTCGCCGCGCATCGGTCCGGCCGCCGCCTGGCGCTCCGTCCGGGCCGAGGCGGAGGTGCCGCAGACCGGCGACCTCACCCTGAGCCTGCTCGGGCAGCGTCGTAACAGCAGCGTCTGGGATACCTTGCGCACTGGCCTGGCCGCCAACCACGACCATGATATCACGGCGATCAGCGCCCACGCCTTTCCCTACCTCCAGCTCTCCGCCCGTTTCTCCAGCCGCGACCAGCAGCACTCGCCGCGCCTCAGCGCCTGGCAGGTGCTCCACGACCCGGTCCCCGACCTGGCGGTCAGCCCGGCCTTTTTGAGCCTCTCGGCTGATTCGGTGCTCAGCGGCCGGCCGGTGGTCATCAAATTCAGCGTCTTCAATATCGGCCTCGCCACCACCGACAGCGTCAGCCTCACCTTCACCGAAACCGCCCCGGGCAGCGGCGAAAAACTCTTCTCCCACGTGATGCTGCCCAAACCCCTAGCCGCCGACCAGAACGTCACCGTCGATCAGCTCTATACACCCAGCGGCAAACCGGGCAGCCGCCTGCTGACCATCCGCGTCGATGGCGACAATGCCATCAACGAACTATCCGAATCTAACAATACCTTGACCGCGCGCGTCCAGGTGGTCGCCGATACGCTCAAACCCGAGATCGCGGTCACCTTCGACGGTCGGACCATCGCCGCCGGGGACTGGATCAGCGCGCGCCCGGTCATCCTGGCGCGGCTGATCGACGACAGCCCGCTCACTCCCGGCGACACCCTGCGGGTCAACCTCCTCCTCGACGGCGAGCGCGTCTCTTTCAGCGACAGACGGATCCTGCAGCTGCTGACGTCGCCCGATACCACGGCGGCCGCCCTGCTGAAATTCACGCCGCAGCTGAGCGAGGGCGAGCACCACCTCGAGATCCTCTTCGCCGACGGCAGCGGCAATCTCGCCTCCGCCTCCGCCGAGTTCGGAGTCGCCTCCTCCATCCAGCTGCAGCGGGTGATGAACTATCCCAATCCCCTGCGCGAGAGCACTGACTTCACCTTCGAGCTGACCCGGGCCGCCGAGGTGCGCATCCGCATCTACACGGTCAACGGCCGCCTCATCCGCATCCTCGAGGGCGGCAGCCTCGGCGCCGGCTTCAACCGGCTCTTCTGGGACGGCCGTGACGACGACGGCGACCCCCTCGCCAACGGCGTCTATCTATACCGCATCGATGCCGTCAGCGACAAGGACCGCACCCAGGTCATCGAGAAGTGCATCGTCATGCGCTGAGCCCCTGCAGGTTTCTCTTTTACAATTAATCAATTTTTCGTAAATTTAATGATAATTCCGCCGGCCGGCGCAGGCGCGTGTCCCGCTCCGCCTGACCGAAGCCGGCACTGGTGCTACGATTCATGAGGTGGATTTGCGTACGCTCACTTTCGCCGCCGCCTTTGGCGGCGCGCTGACGCTGGCCCTGCTCTTCGTCCCGCTCGCCATGGCCTTGGCCGTGCGTTGGGACATCCAGGATCATCCCTCCGGCCGCAAGGACCATGCCCGCGTCACCCCCTTGCTGGGCGGATTAGGCATCTATGCCGCCTTCATCACCGCGCTGGCGCTCGGCCTCGGCTTGCTCTGGTGGAGCGGTCATTCGGATTATGCGGCGACCCATTTCCCGCTCCTCGTCCGTCAACTACCGCGGCTCGAGGCGGTACTGAATAAACTGGTGCTGATCCTGACCGGGGCGACTTTGTTGGTGGGGATCGGCCTGGTCGATGACATCCGTGGGATCACCTTTCCGCCTGCGATCAAATTTGCCGCGCAGATCGCCGCTGCCGTCATCGCCGTCGCCGGCGGGGCGCACAGCAGCTTTCTCCCTTTCCCCTGGTTGAATGCGCTCTTTTCGGTGGTCTGGATCGCCGCCATCAGCAATGTCTTCAACTTTCTCGACAACATGGACGGCCTCTCAGCCGGCATCGCCCTGATCTGCGGGGCGCTCTTTTTCTGGCTCACCGCCCAGCAGGGGCAATACTTCTCCGCATTGCTCTTCGCGGTTCTCTGCGGCGCCTGCCTGGGCTTCTTGCGCTACAACCTTCATCCGGCGCGGGTCTTCATGGGCGATGCCGGCAGCCTTTTCATCGGCTACCTCTTCGGGACGCTCAGCCTGACCAGTTCCTATGTGGTCGCCGACAGCGCCTCGCTGATCCCGGCGATCATCCCGCTCCTCGTCCTCGGGGTGCCCATCTTCGATGCGGTCACGGTCATTCTCATCCGCATTCGTGAGCATCGTCCGGTATATGTAGGGGATCAATGCCATATCTCCCACCGGCTGCTCAAGCTCGGCTTGACCCGTAATCAGGCGGTGGTCCTGGTGCATCTGATCACCGTCGCCATCGGCATGAGCGCCCTGCTGCTGCCCTATATCAGCGTGCAGCTCAGCGTTTTGGTGCTGCTGCAAACCATCCTCGTCTATGTCATCCTGATCCTGTTGATCCGGGCGGGACGAAAAACGTAAGAAGAACAAGGAGTAATCATGAAAGCATTGATCACCGGCGGCGCCGGCTTCATCGGATCCCATCTCGCTGAACAACTGCTGGCGCGCGGTGACGAGGTTTGCGTCATCGATGACCTCTCCACCGGCAAACTGGAAAATGTGGAGCACTTGCGCCAACATCCCCGCTTCCATCTCGCGGTGGAGACGATCCTCAACGAGACGGTGATGGACCGACTCGTGAGTGAATGCGATGTCATCTTTCATCTCGCCGCGGCTGTGGGTGTCGAACTGATCGTCAAGAGCCCGGTGGAGACCATCGAGCGCAATGTGTTGGGCACCCATGTGGTGCTGCGCCTCGCTGCGCGCTACCTGCGCAAGGTGTTGATCACTTCCACCTCCGAGATCTATGGCAAGAGCGAGAGCATTCCCTTCAGTGAAGAAGACGACCGGGTGCTGGGCGCGACCACCAAGAGCCGCTGGAGCTACTCCTGCTCCAAGGCGATCGACGAGTTTCTGGCCCTCGCCTATCACAAGGAGAAGGGGGTGCCGACGGTGATCATGCGGCTTTTCAATACCGTCGGGCCGCGCCAGACCGGCCGCTATGGCATGGTCATCCCGCGCCTGGTGCGCCAGGCCCTGGCGGGCGAGCCGCTGACGGTCTATGGCGACGGCGAGCAAGTGCGCTGTTTCACCTATGTCTCGGATGTCGTCTGGGCGGCTATGCACCTGATGGACGAGCCGCGCGCGGTCGGCGAGGTTTTTAACGTCGGCAACGACAAAGGGATCAGCATCGTCGAACTGGCCCGCAAGATCGTTGCCATGACCGGTTCGAAATCGGAGATCAGCTTTGTGCCGTACTCCAAGGCCTATGAAGAGGGATTTGAGGACATGCGCATCCGCGTGCCCAGCCTGACCAAGATCAAATCCGTCATCGGTTATGAGCCCCGGGTGCAGTTGGACGAGACTTTGCGCCACGTAATTGACCATTTTTTGGCCAATAAAAGCCAGGAATAACGAATTAGGGCGCTGTGCGGGCGGAGGAAGCGTTTCCGGCTTTTTCCCACCGCGCCGGGTGGGTCCTCTTCTGGACAGATGTGGATAACTTGCGCCAAAATGTCCATGAATTAGACAAAACCCAAACTGTAATAATTTTAGACCCTTCGCTGCTGCTGGTTACCCGCGCCTGCAGCCCGGGCGCTGCGCCGGAGGCGGCTCCCCGTGATCACCCGGCCTTAGATTCAAAGATAATATAAATAATAGAATATGATTCAGCAATCCTCCGGCGCGGGGGAGGGGGCCGCAGCAAGCTAAGTCGCAAGTAAAATAATTTCAGCGCCCCGGGGTCGTGAATTTCAGGGCCTTGGCGGGCTGGTTATACACAACTGGGGTGTGAAAAGAATGTGGATAACTTGTGAGTAAGCGGCGGCCGGGCTGCATACCCCTGAGGCCGCTCCCCTATCCCCACCGCGCCTCGCGGCGGTGCCGCAAATAACCGTTGCTTTTCTGCGGTAATTTTTGTAAATATTCGCATCAGGCCAGGCCACGGCCGTACTGCTGCGGCACCCTTTCATCCAGGAGTATATGATCGCTCAGGATCTAATATATCTGCTCATTCTGCTAGGTGGCCTGATACTGCTCCTCGCCGCTTCCGAGTTGCTGCGTCGCAGATTCCACGGTAGCGAGGAGTTTTCGCGCAAATTCATTCATATACTCACCGGAATTTTAGTGGCCCTTTCCCCGTTCTTTCTTAACCACCGCGGACCCATTGTCGCTGTCGCCCTCGTCTTCGCCGTGATCAACTGGATCTCGGTGCAGAAGGGCTGGCTCAAGGGAATGCATGATCTACACCGCCGCACCTACGGAACCGTCTATTATCCCCTCTCCTTCGTCGTCCTGGCGCTGCTGCTCTGGCATAGCCACACCCTCATCCTGATCACCGCCATGCTGCTCCTCTCCATCAGTGATGCCGCCGCTGCCCTGGTGGGGGAGAACCTCTCCCATCCGCATCTCTACCATGTGGGTCCCGACAGGAAGTCGTTGGAGGGTTCGGCGGCGATGTTCTTCACCAGTCTGGCGATCACCGCCGCGGCGCTCGCATTAGGCGGCCGCCCCGCCGGCGAAGTGGCCTGGTTCAGTCTCCTGGCCGCAGCCATCGCCACCGTTTGCGAGGCCCTCTCCTACCAGGGCTCGGATAACCTGACGGTGCCCCTCGGATCCGCACTGGTGTTGCATTACCTGCTGACCCACAGCCAAGCCGACGCCGCCGTCTTTACCCTCGGCGTCTTCATGGCCGCGGTCGTGGCCCTGCTTTCGTACCGGTTCCGGTTCCTCTCGACCAGCGGTGCGACGGCGACCTTTCTGCTCGGCACGGTTGTCTTCGGCATCGGCCGCTGGCCCTTCACCGTGCCGATCCTGACCTTTTTCATCCTCTCCAGCCTGCTCTCCAAATTGGGGGGCGAGCGCAAGAAGCGCCTGTCGGGGATGATCGAAAAGGGCGGGGCGCGTGATGCCTGGCAGGTGATTGCCAACGGTGGATTGGGTGGCCTGCTGCTGGTCTGCGGCTACATCTGGCCCCATCCCGTATGGTTTCTCCTCTTTGCCGCCTCTCTGGCCGCGGCCACCGCGGATACCTGGGGCACCGAGATCGGCACCCTTTCGCAGCGCGATCCGCGTTCGATCGTCAGCTTCAAGCCGGTTCCGGCCGGGACCTCGGGCGGCATCTCGGTGATCGGCACGTTGGGTTCGGCGATGGGTAGCCTGGTGCTGGCAGGTGTGAGCTGGCTGGCCGCGCCGCACCATTCGCCGTCGCTCCTCGGCGGCCGTGAGTTTCTGCTCCTCTTCGGCGCCGGGCTCGCTGCCAGCCTCTTCGATAGCCTGCTCGGCGCGACGCTGCAGGCGCGTTTCCGCTGCCCGGTCTGTCACAAGGAGACTGAAAAACGGCACCACTGCGGCGGCCAGGCAACCGATTTCACCGGCGGCTTGCGCTGGATGAATAACGACCGGGTTAATATGGCCGCTGCGGTTTTTGCAATTCTTGTTGTATACGCTTTATATTGAGGTAAACAGTCAGGTCTCACGGAGGCGCCAAGCCATAAAGAGAGAAGAGGGGGGACAGCCTGATCTCTGTTCCTCTATGCTCCCGTGAGAAATTCGTTTTTGACCAATAGAGAATACACCCTTCAGGAGGATTCATGACCACCATTATCGATGTCTTTGCACGTGAAATACTCGACTCCCGAGGCAACCCCACCATCGAAGTGGATGTGGCCCTCGAGGGCGGCGCCTTGGGACGCGCTGCGGTTCCCTCCGGCGCATCCACCGGCGAACATGAAGCGGTCGAACTGCGTGACGGCGATGCCGCCCGCTATAATGGCAAGGGCGTGCTCCAGGCGGTGAAGAACGTCAACGATATCATCGCCGACGAGGTGATCGGCGAAGACGCCACCGAGCAGACCCTCATCGACAAGATCCTCATCGAGCTGGACGGCACCCCCAACAAGGCCAAACTGGGCGCCAACGCCACGCTGGCGGTCTCCCTGGCCACGGCCAAGGCCGCGGCCGAGGCCTTCGGCTTGCCCCTCTATCAATATATCGGCGGCAGCAATGCCAAGATCTTACCGGTGCCAATGATGAACATTCTCAACGGCGGCATGCACGCCGACAACAACGTCGACCTGCAGGAGTTCATGATCATGCCGGCCGGCGCCCCGACCTTTAGTGAGGCCTTGCGCATGGGCGTCGAGACCTTTCACAGCCTCAAGTCGGTGCTGAAGAAAAAGGGCTACAATACCGCAGTCGGCGACGAGGGCGGCTTCGCCCCCGATCTCAAGTCCAACGAAGAAGCCCTGCAAGTGATCATGGAGGCGATCGAAAAGGCGGGTTACAAGGCGGGTAAGGAGATCTTTATCGCGCTCGATCCGGCCGCCAGCTCCTTCTATCTTACCGACAAGAAGGTCTACAACCTCGCCTCCGAAAAGAAGAAACTGAGCTCCGAAGATATGGTCGACTATTATATCGATCTGGTGAATAAGTACCCCATCGTTTCGATCGAAGACGGTATGGCTGAAGACGATTGGGATGGTTTCAAGCTGATGACCAAAAAGCTTGGCGCCAAGATCCAGATCATGGGTGACGATCTATTCGTCACCAACACCAAGCGCCTGCAGCGTGGCATTGAACTCGGCATCTGCAACTCGATCCTGATCAAGCTCAATCAGATCGGCACCCTGACCGAGACCCTGGACGCCATCGAGATGGCTAAAACCGCCAGCTACACTGCGGTGGTGTCGCACCGCTCGGGCGAGACCGAGGATGCGACCATCGCCGATGTCGTGGTGGCCACCAACGCCGGCCAGATCAAGACCGGTTCCGCTTGCCGTACCGACCGCATCTGCAAGTACAACCAGCTCCTGCGCATCGAGGAAAACCTCGGCGAAGTGGGCCACTATGCCGGTCTCGGCGTTATCAAACGCAAGTAAGCACGGAAGCCATGTCCTGCCGGCGTCGCAGCCGGCAGGGGCGTATGACCGAGGGGTTGAGGATGAATGCACGAAGAGGTTTGCTGTACAGGCTGCGGCGTCGGCTGGGAGCGATCCAGCTGACGCGGGGCCGGTTTTATCTGATCGGTTTTGTGATCTTTTTCCTGGCCTATATTGCCGGTTCCTCCGGATTTCTGGCCCAGATGCGCCTGTGGCAGGAGGGCCGCCAGCTGCAAAAGGCGATCGAGCTGGAGCAGAAGAAAAAGAGCTGGATGAAAAAAGAGGCCGACAGCCTGACCAATGACCGGAATCGCATCAAGCGCGAAGCGCAGAAAGAGCACAGCCTCGGCGAACCGGATGAAATCATCGTTCACGTGCAGTAATGCCGCTTCTGGAGTCGCCTACCCCTTGTTGATCTTGAAATGCCATCGTGTCGCCGCGCCGATGGCATTTTTTGTTTTGGTCTGGCTGCTGCTGCCGATGGGCCTGAAGAGTCAGCCGCTTTCCGGCAGCACGCCGAGCTCCGGAACCGAGTGGCCCGCCACCCTGCGCTACCGCCAGGAGTTGAACAACTATCTCTGGCAGCTCGATGCGGGCCGGACCTTCGCTCTGACGCCCCGTCTCCAGGGGCAGTTCAGCGAGCAGTTCCGCACCTCGATGCTGCGGTTAAGCAGTAACGAGGACAAATGGAAGGATGAGCATGCTTTCTTCACCCGGTTCGGGTACCAGCTCTGGCCCTCCCTGCAGCTGAACACCCTGCTGCGCTCTTTGTCATTTTACGACCGCCAGACCGGACTTTACAACGATGTCCGCAGTCATGCCGCCGGCCTGGGCCTGCGTTTCACGCCCTCGCGGCGGGTGCGGTTGGCTGCAGCAGCTGGACCGAAGTGGGATTCCCGGATGCGATTTCACGACCGCGGCTTCTTTTTCAGTGGTGAGGAGGAGCTTTCAGGACTGGAGTGGGGCGGTTATGCCCACCATCTGCAGGGGATGCTCGAGACCGATCGCTATGCGGTGCGCAAGAACCACGAGTCGAGCCTGGCCTACGCGGTCGCGCGGGTCTTCACCCCGGGCAGTAGCGACTCGCTGCGCCTCTTTACAACCAGCCGGCGGCGCGATAACTATACCTCCCTGCTCGGCGATGTCGAGAGTTTGCGTGAGGCGAACAAGGGCTTCGAAAACCTCCTCAACTACGGCATGGGACCCTGGGCGCAGCTCTTCCTGCGCACCTCCTGGCAATTCCGCAATGTCGAGCTGCTCAGCTTCGGCACCGAGGCGGCGAAGCGGCAGCGCAAGCGCAACGATCAGCTCGGCGACCACACGCTGGAGGTGGTGATGGCGCGGCGGCGCCTGCACGGACGGCTCGCCCTGAACTACAATACCCTGCAGCAGCGCTATGATCTGGTTACCGGCGCGGTTCAGTCGCCCTTTTCACAGTATACGGCTTTTGTCACGCCGGACAACAACAGCAACCGGCTGCAACTGCTGGCGGAATTCAATTCGCCGGTCGGGCGGCGTGACAGTCTGGCGTTCTATGCCTCGATCAGCCGCTTTCAGTATGATACGCCCGACACCAACAATTTTGATGACCGGGACGAGCTGCGCATCAATTCCCAGGTCACCTTCGGGCGGAAGTTCAGTCCGGCGCTGCACTTCGAGGTTCAGGCCAGCGCCAGTCTCTATCATATGGTCTATATTTTCGGCGAGCGCAGCGCCGACAACAACTGGAACCGGATCTTGCGGTTGCGGCCGGTTCTGGGTTATACCCCCTCGTCGCGGCTGCAGTGGCATAACGCCTTTGAGGTGCTGGCCAATTATGTCGACTATGATTTCGACAACCTGGCGGTCCAGACCAAAAGTTTTGTCTTTCGCAAGTTCGCCTGGGACGATTCGCTCTCCTGGGCGCCGAGCCGGCGCTCGACCTTCAAACTGGATTACCGTTTGCAGCTCGAGGAGAACGGACAGCTCTACTGGGCGGACTGGAAGGAGCGTGTGCTCACGACGCGCGCCAGCCACTGGCTGCAGCTGCGAGTGCTCTTTGCCGCGGCTCCCGCGCTGTCGCTGGGACCCGGATATGGCTTTTACAGCCGCAGGGAGTGGCGCCATGATATCGACGCGCTCGGCAATGCGCTGGTGACGCCCTCGCAGAAGTTCAGCAGCCACGGACCGGCTCTGAGCATTTATTACACCCCGTCGCACCGCGCCCGGTTTGTTCTGGACGGTCAGCGGCGCCGGGTCTACCCTTGGCAGCAGCGCCGTTACACCATCAACACCCTGGATTTGCGCCTGGACTGGTTCTTCTGACCATAACCGGCCCGGCGGTCGGTGTGAGAAGGGAGCGACCTGAAGCAGGGAAGGAACGGAAGTGAGCGAAAAGAGCAACCAACTGTATGAGATGATCATACCGAGTCTGCCGGACCAGATCCAGCGCGTCGAGCAAAAGTGCGAGGAATTGGCCGGTCTGGCGGGCTTTGGCGAGGATGAACGGGACACCTTTGCCATTGCAGTCACCGAGATGGTCGCCAACGCGATCTATCATGGCAACAAGAGCAATCCCAAGAAGACAGTGCACATCCGTTTCTATCTCTCGCCAGGCCGGCTTTCCGTGCATATCACCGATCAAGGGCATGGCTTTGACCCCGCTGCGGTCCCTGATCCCCTGCTGCCCGAGAATCTCCTCAAGGACAATGGCCGCGGCATCTTCATCGTCCGCTCGATGATGGACAGCGTCGAATACCGCTTCGATCCCGGTGGTACCACGGTCATCCTCACCAAAACCCGCCAGCATCATGTCCGCGATTAACCTGCTGCTCATCGCGGGGGCGCTATGGCTACCGTCTGGGCCCGCGCCGGCTGCCGATTCTTCCCTCATCGAAACCATTCTTTTCGTCGGCAACGATCACACTCGCGAGGAGATCCTGACCCGCGAGATGCAACAGCGCGCTGGCGATCCCTTCGATCCGCGCATCGCCGAAGCCGACCGCCAGCGCATCGAAAACCTCCGCCTCTTCACCCGCGTCGAATTGCAGGTCCTCCGTAGCGCCAACGGGGTCATCGTCCTTTATCTTCTCAGCGAACGCTGGTACCTCTTTCCCTATCCGCTGCTTTTCATTCACGACCGCGACTGGAGCAAGCTCTCTTACGGCGCCGGCTTGCGGCACGAGAATTTCCGCGGGCGCAACATTTACCTGCTCGGCAATTTCTGGCTGGGTTACAATCCCAGCGTCAATCTCTCCTATACCAATCCCTGGATCCATGGCCGTCACCGTCTCGCCTTCACGGCCCAAGCATCCTGGAGCCGGACGGAGAATCTCAGCCCTCGCTACAACGGCTTCATCGAGCGTCACGCTGGCCTGCAAGGCGGTTTGAGCAAGCGCTTCGGTTACTATACCCGGGTGAGTGCCGGGATGGGCTATATGGAGGTTCGGCTGCCGCCGGAGCTCAAGCTCACCCGCGCTGCTGACGGCGTCGACCGCATCACCCACTTTTCAGCCGGCTTCAACCTGGATAACCGCGACTATTCCGCCTATCCAAAGCGGGGCTGGTATCTGGATGCCGGCTTCAGCCTCAAGCTGCTGGCCGGCACCTCCGATTATGGTTTCGTTGGCTGCGATGTGCGGCGTTATCAGCCCCTGCCCGGGGGTGGGCTCCTGGCTGGTCGCGTGCGCGCTGACGTTAGTCGCGGCCGGATTCCGGTTCACAATCTGCTCTACCTCGGCTACTCCGAGCGCATCCGCGGCCATTTCATGGAGGTGCTCGAAGGGCGGGGACGGCTTCTGGCCAGTGCGGAACTGCGCTGGCCGATCCTCCGGCAGCGCTTTTTCCATCTGGTCCCCGAGGATCGGCTCGGATACCTGCGCAATCTGCCCTTTGCGCTGCATGGGGCGCTCTTCTATGATGCCGGGATCATGGCCGGCCGGAGCTGGGAGCGGGCGGAGCAGCGTCGGCGCGGTGGTTTTGGCGTCGGTTTGGCGGTGCAGCTGCCCTACGTGGAGCTGATGCGGTTCGAACGCGCCTGGGATCTTGGTGGCCGTGGTGAATATATCATTGATATGAAGGTGTGGTTTTAAACATGGCGCATATCCATTTCTTTTACGTGGCTCCGGAGGATGCCAGCCCGGAGGAGTTCGAACTGCACGGGGCGGAGTATGCGCATGCCGTGCGGGTGTTGCGCAAGCAAGTGGGGGAGCGGATCATCGCGGTTGACGGCCTTGGCCGCCGGTATAGCGGTCCGATCCTGTCGATTGGCGCGAAGAGCCTGAGGGCGGGGGTGGAACGGATCGAGGAGGGAGCGGGCGAGCCGCGGCTACGCCTGACCCTGGCACAGGGGGTTCCCCGGGGTGGCCTCTTCGATTGGGTGATCGAGAAGGGGACGGAGATCGGGATTTCGGTGTTTCAGCCGATGGTCACCGCCGGCACGGTGGCGGCGCCGCATGGCCGCGAGACGCGCTGGGGCGAGAAGGCACGGGCGGCGATGAAACAGAGCGGCCGCAGTCTTGCCCCCGAGGTGCGGCCGATATGCCCCTTTGCTGCGGCGGTCACGTCGGCCCGGGGTCAGGCGCTCTTCATCGCCTGGGAAGAGGCGGAGGTGACCCGGACGGAACTGGCGGCGGCGCTGTGGGGGCATCGCGCGGCGACGCTCTTGATCGGGCCGGAGGCGGGCTTTACGGAAGCCGAGGTCGATCTTGCGGTTGCGGCGGGCGCGCGCGTCATCAGCCTGGGGACCCGGCGGCTGCGCAGTGAAACGGCCGCTCTGACCGCAGCCGTGCGGCTGCTCGATGCGGCGGGGGATCTGGGC
Source organism: bacterium (assembly GCA_035419245.1). NCBI lineage: Bacteria > bacterium. The sequence continues at coordinate 108,999 of DAOLSP010000003.1, forward strand.
TGAGCGCGGCTCAGCCGGCTCGGAGGTACCAGGCCAGGAGTGCGAAGAAGAGGACGAAGGTGGAGCTGGTGATGAGTTCGGCGGTGAGATACCGTTTGTTATGATCCGGCGTGGTCATCGGCTCGACCAGGGCGGATAACAAGACCGGCGTCAGCAGGAGATACCAGCCGCCGACGAGCAGTCCGAGCGTCGCAAGCAGGCGCGAGAGGATGCCGGGCAGGCGTCGCCGGAACGAAGGAAAAGCGGGGTTGGAGCGCGGTACGCCCGGGACGGAGAGCGCGCGCTGGATATAAAAGAGGATCGGGGGGACGGCGAATCCAGCAGCCGTCAACGCGGTGAGAGTGACCGTCAGGCCGGTACCGAGCCAAAAACCCTGCTGCGGCAGCGCCCACTGCAGGTAGCGAGCCGCGCCGAGCAGCGAAAGCAGATGCAGTCCCTGGTCGATAAAAAAATAGCCCAGCCCATCCTTGGCATGGAAGGCCGCCAGAAAGAGTTTGGTGCGGTCGAGTGCCAGGTGGACGAGGGCAATGAAGAGCAGGGCCAGCCAGAAAGCGGGTCGGCCGAGCAGCGGGTGGAGGAGCGCGGCCGTGACCAGGGAACAGATCAGGACGTGCAGGGGGACTCCCCAGGGTGATTGTTGCTTCAGCCTGAAGATGGTGTCAGTCTGGAGGACAAAATCACCGATGACATGGGCCAGCAGCAGCAGTTGAAAATAATCCATCCCCAGCTCCGCAGCGGTCACAGCGGATTATTCGCGCACCACCCACACCTTTACCACGCCGGTCACCTCGGGATGCAGCTTGACCGGCACCTCATAGACGCCCAGGGCCTTGATCGGGTCGTCGAGAACGATCTTCTTCTTGTCAATCTTAAAACCATTCTCCGCCAGGAGATCGGCGATGTTCTGACTGGTGACCGATCCGAAGAGTTTGTCCTCTTCGCCCACCTGAACCGAGACGGTGAGAGAGAGTTTTTCAAGCCGGGTCGCGACTTCCTGGGCTTCCCGCATGCCGCGCTGCAGCCGGAGGGCGGCCGCCTTGCTCTCCACCTCGAAGGCGCGGAGGTTGCCGGCAGTGGCCGCAACGGCCAAGCCCTGGGGGATCAGATAATTACGGGCGTAACCATTCTTGACGGTGACGGTCTCACCGGCGGCGCCCAGCGACTCGATATCTTGCTTCAAAATAATCTTCATGAGGATTTCCGCATTATTTGGTCAATTCAGAGATGTAGGGAATTAAGGCGATCTCGCGGGCCTTTTTGATCGCATTGACGAGCTGGCGCTGGTGTTTCGCGCAGGTCCCCGAGGTGCGGCGGGGGATGATTTTGCCCTGTTCGGTGGTGAACCGCATCAGCCGCTTTTCATCCTTGTAATCGATATACTCCACTTTTTCTTCGCAAAAGCGGCAAATTCGCTTTTTTTTCAACATAACGACTCCTTTATTGGGATAAAGCATGGTTACAGGTCCAAATCCTGATATCCAAAATCGAATTCGGTCGGTTCAATTTTCTGGAACTCCTGCGATTCCGGCGCAGGTTTGCTCTTGACGCGTTCGTCTTCAGGATTACCGGGGGTATCGTCGCTGCTTTGTTGAGCCATCTCCTCGACATCCTTGCCGCTTTTACGGTCAAGGAACTGGATGCGGCGGGCGCGGAGTTCGACGACATTGCGGGCGGTGCCGTCCTCGTTATGCCAATTGCGGCTCTGCAGCTCGCCGTCGATGAGGATCGAGGAACCCTTTTTCAGGATTTCGGCGCAGGCTTCTGCGAGGCGGTGCCACGCGACGACGCCGACATAGCAGATATTCTCCCGCCAGATCCCTGAGTTGTCCCGGTACTTGCGATTGGACGCGATGTAAAAGTTGATCACCGGCGTGCCATTCGAGGTCTTGCGGAAGGCCGGGTCGCTGGTCAAATATCCGGCAATGAGGACATTATTGATGTCCGGCATCTTCAAATCGGGCATATCATACACTCCTCAAACCGCGATGAAGGGGTTTGACGTGGATGGCGCACAGGCTCAGAGGATCGATCCCTGGCCCAAAACATCCGCGGTGTTTACTCGGCTGCGGCTTCACCCTGAACCGGTTCCGCTGCGGAGGGAGCGGTCTCGGCTGCGGGTTCTGCGGCAGTATCCGCAGGGGCTTCCGCTGGGACCGGCTCGGCGGCGGGGGCGGGTGGAACCGCAGCAGCCGCGGCCGCGGCATACTGTTTAGCCAGGGCCTTCAGGGCGCGCTTTTCCATCAGGGTAGTCATGGTGCGCAGCAGAAACTCGTTGAGGCGATATTCGCGATCGAGCTGTTTGATCATCGCCGGGGGGGCGTCGAAACGGATCAGGACATAAAAACCGTACTGACGTTTCTTGATCTCGTAGGCCAGCCGGCGTTTGCCCCAGCGGTCGATCGTCTCCACCCGGCCGCCGTTGGCGGAGATGAAGCGTTCGTATTTATTGATGATGCCCTCGATCTCCTCGAGTTTGAGCAGAGAATCGATGACAATGATGGTTTCGTATTTACGCAAACCGGTCCTCCTTTGGGCATAGAACTGCATGATTTAACGGTAATTAACAATCAATCGGCATTGCAGCGGTTCATGGCCTGATCGATGCCGAATTCGAGATACTCCCGGATCGTCTCCACCGCCCGCTGCACGCTGGTCTGTATGATCTCCTGCTCGCCGCGGCTGAAATCGGAGAGCACATGGTCGATCATCCCCTCGGTTGCGTCGGGCCTTCCCATCCCCAGCCGCAGCCGGGGAAAGGCCGATGAATTCAGATGGCTGATGATCGATTTGAGGCCGTTATGGCCGCCGGCACTGCCCTGCTTGCGCAGCCGGAGTTTGCCGAGCGGCAGGTCGGCGTCATCCACCACGACCAGGAGCTCTTCCAGGCTGATGTTGAGGTAGCGGACGAGCGGTGCCACTGATTCGCCGCTGCGGTTCATGAAGAGCTGGGGTTTGGCGATGATCACGTCGCAGCCGGCATAGTCCGCTTCGGCGATCAGGGCGGCGCTGTTCTTTTTACGGAATCCGGTGCCGAGGGCGTCGGCGAGGGCATCAACGGTCATGAAGCCGAGGTTATGCCGCGTCCGGGCATAGCGGGCCCCGGGGTTGCCCAGTCCGGCGATGAGGTATTTCCGGCGCATCTCCGGGGACCATCCGCTGCGGTGCTCTACTTTTCTTCCGGCTCACCCTCGGGCTTGCGTCCGACCAGTTCAGGCTCGGCAGCGCCCTCCTCGACCTCAACGGGGGCTTCTTCAACCGCGCGCGGGGCAGAGACGGTGACGATGGTGCGGTCGGGTTCGCCGAGGATGACATAGTTCTTGGTCACCACATCGCTGACGGTCAGGGCATCGCCGATGGCGAGGGCGGTGACATCCAGTTCAATCGCTTCGGGGATGTCAGCCGGCAGACACTCGATTTCCAGCTCGCGCAGGACCTGCTGCAGAATGCCGCCGTCATTTTTGACACCGGTGGAGACGCCGACGAAGTGGACGGGCACGGAGACGGTGATCTTTTCATCCAGTTTGATGCCCATCAGATCGATGTGAATGATGGCGTGGTTGATGGGGTGGTACTGGATGTCGCGGACGATGCATTTGCGGAGGTCGCCGGTGCTGAAACGGACATCGAGCAGGGTGGCCTCTTTGGCGAGGGTGCTCTGCAGGGACTTGCCGTTCACCGTGAAGGGGATCGATTCCTTGCCATGAAAGTAAAATATGCCGGGCACATCGCCGGCGCGCCGCACCTTTTTGGCTTGCTGGGTGCCGTGCTTTTCGCGAACGGTCAATTCAAGAACTTGAGCAGACATCAGGATTCTCCAGTCTAATACGCTATACCAGAAGCAAACGAATTGTCTATACGATCGGTCCCTTCTCCGGGAAGAGATCCGAGATGGAGCGGTCCTCGTGGATGCGGCGGATGGCGTCGGCCAGGAGATCGGCGACGCTGAGGATGACTATTTTATCGATCCGTTTGTTCTCGGGGATGGCGACCGAATCCGAGACGAAAAAGGTATCGATATCCGAATCCGCGATTCTTTGCACGGCCTCTCCGGAGAGGATGCCGTGGGTGCAGGCGACGTAGATATGGTGTGCGCCGCGTTTCTTGAGGACGGCCACGCCGGCGACCAGGGTGCCGGCGGTATCGACCAGGTCGTCGACGAGGAGGACATCTTTGCCGCTGACATCGCCGATGAGGCGGCTGACCTCGACGACGTTATGCCGCGGGCGGCGTTTTTCGAGCAGCACCAGTTCCGTGCCGAGGCGGCGGGCGTAGGCGCGGGCGAGGTGAATGCCGCCGATATCCGGCGAGGCGACGACCAGATTGGGCGACCGCCGTTTTTTCTTGATGTGCTCGATGAAGACGGAGGCGGCATACAGGTGGTCCAGGGGGATATCAAAAAAGCCCTGGATCTGGGGTGCATGCAGGTCCATCGTCAAAATACGGTCGGCCCCGGCCGTTGTGATCAGGTTGGCCACCAGTTTGGCCGAGATGGCGACGCGCGGCTGGTCCTTGCGGTCCTGGCGGGCATAGCCGAAGTAGGGGATCACCGCGGTGATGCGTCTGGCCGAAGCGCGCCGGGCTGCGTCGATCATAATCAGCAACTCGAGCAGGTTATCGGCCGGTGCCGGGGTGGGCTGGATGAGGAAGACATCCGTGCCGCGGATATTCTCCTCATACTTGGCCCAGATCTCGCCGTCCGAAAAGTTGGTCAGGGAGATCTGCCCGAGGTTCTTTTTCAGGGCTCCGGCGATCTCAAGGGCGAGTTGCGGATTCGCCCGGCCGGAGAATATTTTCATCTCGCGATCTTGCGCCATCGGCTTCCTTTCAGAGCGCCGGCCAGGGGCTGAAAATAAAAAAAGGACGAAAACCTGGTCAGATTTTCGCCATTTCCGTCCCCTTGTTCAAGGGCTGGGGCGGGAGGATTCGAACCTCCGCATGCGGGATCCAAAATCCCGTGTCTTACCGCTTGACGACGCCCCAATCATAGGGTGGTGTCCGTTCCAGCGCGCCTTACTCTTTCCGGGGGGCGATCGGATGAAAGAGGAAGGTCGTGTAACCTTGGGTGGTCCCCGCCAGGGCACTCAAGGCGTCGCTCTTGTCGAGAAACAGGCCGAAGATGGCCGAACCGCTGCCCGACATATGGGCATAAAATGCCCCCGCTCGCCTGAATCCTTCCACCAGTTCTTTTAGATGTGGATATCTATTGAAAACAACAGGTTCAAGGTCGTTAGCGAGGTGGAGGTCCCACTCAGAAAGTCGATCGGCAAAACCGGTCAAGCTGTAAAATTTACTGTTTTTTAACGATTTTGTCAAGCTAAAATTAGCGTTTTCATAGACCCAATGTGTGGAAATCACCAGGTTGGGGTAGACCAGCACGCCCCACCATCCCTGCGGGAGCTGCAGGGGTTCGAGGATTTCGCCGCGGCCTCGGCCGAGGGCGCAGCCGCCGCGGAGAAAAAAGGGGACATCCGAGCCGAGTTCAGCGGCCAGGGGGGCGAGCCGCTCCAGGGGCCAGCCGATCTCCCAGATCTGGTTGAGGGCCACCAGGGCGGTCGCGGCATCGCTGCTGCCGCCGCCCAGTCCCGCTCCGACCGGAATGTTCTTCTGGATCTGGATGTTGCATCCCTGCGCCACGCCGGCGTGCTGGCGCAGCAGGGCCGCAGCACGCCCGGCAAGATTTTCCCCGTCCACGGGCAAGGTGGGATCGGTGCAGCCGACGACGATGCCGCTCGGCTGCGCTGCGATGGACAGGACGTCGCGGACGCTGATCTGCTGATAGATCGTCTCCACCTCATGGTAGCCATCGGCGCGCCGGCCGAGTATGCGCAGGCCGAGGTTGATCTTGGCATAAGCTGAATAATGACGCAAGGGAAAGGGCATGGAATCGGCACGCCATTTTTATAAAGGTGCGCAGTAAAATTAAACTTTAATATTATATAACTTTTTTCACAATGTCAACTTTTTTCGCCTGCGCGGAGGGCGGAAGTTCATGCTTGCTTTTATGCGCACATATCCTTAAATTTTGTTTTATTATAGGAGATAGGCTGACTCTGGAGACGCTTGCCCCGGCGCGCGCCGCATGCCAAACGATCTATGTGCTCGGCGATGCCCATCTGGGCGCCCAAAATCCCGGCGCCGAAGCGGAAAAATTGCGCCGCTTCACCTCGTTCATCGACGCACTGCGCGGCCAGAGGGAGAGCCAGCTCATCCTCTGCGGCGACCTGTTCGATTTCTGGTTCGAATACCGCCGTGTGGTGGCCCGGAGCCACTTCCGCACCCTGGCGCGGCTTGCCGACCTCATCGATTCGGGCGTCCCGGTCGATTATCTCGCCGGCAACCATGATTTCTGGCTCGGCACCTTTCTGCGCGAAGAGGTGGGCGTGACCGTCCATCCCGACGCTCTGGAACTGACCCAGTCCGGCCGGCGCATCCTCCTCCTGCATGGCGATGGTCTGCGCCGCCGGGATCATCTCTACCGGCTGATGAAAGGGTTGCTCCGCCATCCCCTCGCGGTTGCCGCTTACCGGCTGCTGCACCCGGACTGGGGTATTCCGCTGGCGCACTTTTGTGCCCATCTGAGCCGAGAATCCCAACGCACGGAACGCTACGACGATGGTGATTATCGCGCCTGGGCCTGCAGCCGGCTGGAAGAGGCCTACGATCTGGTCGTCATGGGTCACACCCATGTCCCAGCTCTGCTCGCGCATGGCCGCGGCTGGTATGTCAACACCGGTGCCTGGATGAGCACCTTCACCTATGCGCGCATCGCAGCCGGCGTACCGGCCCTCTTCCAGTGGGACGGCCAGGTGAGCCGCCCCTATTTTCCCGGGCAAGCGTCCCGGACGGATGAGTTGTGAAAAAAGACAGCAAAATATCTTCCTTCTTGCGCGACTGGCTGATCCTTTTCCTGGCGGTCCTGGTTTCGCTGGGCGCCCTCTTTTTCGCCAACGACGCCCGCACGCTCGGCAGCATCCACACCATCAGCCTCGAGATCATCGGTCGAATGACCGAACCCCTGGCGAACCTCCGCGCCTATCTGGCCCTCGAGACCGAGAATCGCCGTCTGCACGAGATAAACGCTGCCCTTCAGCTCAAGAACGCCCAGATGGCCGAGGCGTGGTACGAAAATGTGCGTCTCCGCCAGCTCCTCGGTTTCAAGATGACCGCGCCCTATGATCTCATCGCCGCCACTGTCACCGGCCGGCAGCAGCAACAGGGCCTCTCATCACTGATTCTCGACGTCGGAGCCGCCCAGGGGGTGCGCGTCAACATGACCGTGGTCTCCGCTGACGGTCTGGTCGGCCGGGTCCACTCGGTCTCCGCCTCCTATTGCACAGTCCAGGCCTTCGAGGACCGCGCCTTCAGCTGCGCCGCCATGGTCCAGCGCAGCCGCCTCGAGGGGATGTTCAAGTGGGAGGGCTACAACCGTGGCATCCTGACCGGAATCTACCTCAGTGGCGACGTGCGCAGGGGCGACCTGATCGTCACCTCGGGAACCAATTCGATCTTCGTGCCGGGATTGAAGTTGGGCACCGTTTCGTTCATCGACGAAGCCGAATCGGGCATGTACCGCAAGATCTATGTCGAGCCCAAGGTGGACCTGGCATTGCTGCGGGAGGTCTATATCATCCGCAGGCCGCAGGGAGGCGCGCCGCAATGAACCTGCTCTATTACCTGGTCATGATGGTGGTCGCCCTCGGACTGCAGCATGGGGTGAGCGATCTGGTCGCGATCCGCGGCGTTTCGCCCGATTTCATCCTCATCGCGGTTTGCGCGGTCTCGCTTTTCGCCGGTCGCGGCCAGGGCACCCTCTGGGGCGCAGGCATCGGCTTTATCGCGGATTCGCTCAGCGGCAGCCTCCTTGGCAGTCATGCCCTGGCCCTCAGCCTGGTCGGCTTTATCAGCGGATCGGTGATGAGCTACCGCTCCTTGCAGAGCGCTTACAGCCTTAATGCCGGCGCGATCGTCGGCGTGCTGGCGGTCCTGCAGAATCTGCTGCTCTATATCATTAACATCCAGGGCACCGCCGGGGCGCTGCAGGGGATGATCCAGGCGGTGTTGCTGCCGGCCATCTACACCCTGTTCTGGGCGCTCATTATCTTCGCCATTGTGCCGCAGTCCATTTGGGAAAAGATCTACAAAACCGAACCGACGCCGCTGTTTTAACGCTAACTCCTGATGTCAGATCATGCTCTCCCAAGATCGTTCCGCCCGCATCATCCAGATCGTGCTCGCCTGCGCCTTCATCGCGCTGGCCGTGCAGCTTTTCAGACTGCAGATCGTGCAGCATGATAAATATCAGCTGCAGTCGGACAAGAACCGCACCCGGCGGTTGCGTCTGGAGCCGCCGCGCGGCGTCATCTATGACCGCAACGGCATCCCCCTGGTGGAGAACCGGCCCAGCTACACCCTGAGTGCTCTTCCGATCGAGGTGCGCGGCAACGAAAAGTCCATCGCCTTTCTCGCCGGATTGCTGGAGGAGGAGCCCGCTGCGGTTAAACGCAAACTCGACCAGGCCGACAATCCCTTTGTCCTTCTCAAGCTGCGCCACAACATCGACTATGCGATGCTGGTCAAGCTTGAGGAGAACAAGCTGGAGTATCCCGGCGTCACCTATGAGACCGAAACGCGGCGCATCTACCCGGCGGGGATCAAATCCCCCCATCTCTTTGGTTATATTGGCGAGGTCTCCAGGAGCGAACTGGAGCGGCGCCAGGATGAAGAAATTCTGCCGGGCGATCTGGTGGGCAAAAAGGGATTTGAGGCCTATTACGACCGTGAATTGCGCGGTCAGGTCGGCTACGATGCGATCGAGGTCGATGCAGTGGGCCGGGAGGTCAAGGATATCACCGGCGCCGGTGACCGTCCCTTCATACGCGGGCGGGATTTCTATCTGGCGCTCGACTCGCGGCTGCAGTTCCTTGCGGATTCGCTCCTGGGTGACAAGATCGGCGGCGCGGTGATGGTCGATGTCCGGGATGGCGGCGTGCTGGTGCTCTGCAGCAAGCCCGATTTCGATCCAGAACTATTTTCGGGCACGCTCAGCGCCGCCGACTGGCAGCGTCTGCTTAACGATCCGGGCAAGCCGCTCTACGACCGTGTCATCCAGAGCGCCTACCCCCCCGGCTCGACCTTCAAGATGGTTGCCGCCACGGCGGCCTTGGAGGCCCACAAGGCGACGCCGGAGACCACGTTCCCGTGCACGGGCGGCGTCACATATGGCGACCGCACCTTTCTCTGCCATGGCGGAAAGGGCCACGGCACGCTCGCAATGGTCGATGCCATCAAGGTCTCGTGCAATTCCTATTTCTACCGCCTGAGCATGCGTCTTTCGGTTGACGAGTGGGCTGCCGCGGCGAAAGGGTACGGCTTTGGGGCGCGGACGGGAATCGATTTGCCGGCGGAGGAGGTGGGTACTCTCCCGGACCGCGCGTATCTCGACCGGGTCTTCGGCAAGAAGGGCTGGTCCAGCGGCATGATGCTGAATCTGGGCATTGGCCAGGGGGATCTGCTGGTCACGCCGGTCCAGATGGCGCAATACACGATGATGATCGCCACCAAGGGACGCTATTATCCCCTCCACCTTGTCTACAAGATCTATGATCCACGGACGCAGCGTTTCTACAAACAGCGGCTTGCGTCCAAGTCCGTCGAGGGGGTTTCGCAGCAGACCTATGCCATTCTGCAGGAGGGGATGTACCGGGTGGTCAACAGCCCGGGGGGAACCGGCCACAGCACCTATCTCCCGGACGTGGTAGTAGCAGGCAAGACCGGCACCGCACAAAATCCGCATGGTGACCCGCACGCCTGGTATGTCGGTTTCGCCCCGCTGGCGGAGCCCGAAGTGGCTATTTGTGTGCTGGTGGAGAACGGCGGGGCAGGTGGTGTTGCGGCGGGCCCGGTTGCCGGCGCGCTTTTGCGCCGATATTTTGATCTGAAAAAGGCGGCATCTGCAGCGAATGCGGCGCCGCTCCGTCCATGAGGCTGTGATGCTCGATGATATTCGTAAAACGCGGGTCGACCGGGTTATTTTGATCTGTGTCCTCCTCTTTTCGCTCTTCAGCCTGCTGGCCGTTTTCAGCGCGACGCACGGCAGCAAGGTGGCGGCGATCCATGATAACTTTGCCAAACAGATCGTCTGGGTCGCCATCGGGCTGGCGCTTTTTTTCGCGCTGACCTTTGTGCCGCTGCACATCATCTTCTCCCTGGCCTATCCGCTCTACGCCCTGCTCTTGCTGATGATCCTCGGCATCGATCTGGTCGGTTCGATCAGCGGTGGCGCGCAGCGCTGGTTCGAGGTGGGCGGCGTCAAGATCCAGCCCTCCGAGTTCATGAAGCCGGTGCTGGTCCTGACTCTCGCCCGTTTTTTTGCGCCGGAGCAAGTCAATCCCAATCAGATAAAAAATCTGCTGATCGCCTTTGCCATCGTGCTCATCCCCTTTGTCCTGGTCTTGGAGCAGCCCGACCTCGGGACCAGTCTGGTCTATCTGGCGGTGATTATTCCGATGCTCTACTGGCGCGGTCTGCAGCCCTTCACCATTTTCGTCATTGTCTCGCCGGTGATCGCCTTTCTCGCCTCGTTCAATTACTACAGCTTCAGCGCGGCCATTCTTCTCATCAGTGCCGTCCTTTACCTCTCCCGGCGCAGCAAACGGGTGGCCTGGAGCGTCTTTTTCGTGAATGTCTTCGTCGGCACCCTCTCGCCCCTGGTCTGGGAGAGACTGCACGGTTATCAGCAGCAGCGCATCCTCACCTTTCTCGGGCTGGTGAACGACCCGCGCGGGGTCGGCTACCAGATCATCCAGTCGATGGTGGCCATCGGTTCCGGCGGCCTTACGGGCAAGGGGCTGCTGCAAGGCACCCAGACCCAGTTGCGCTTCCTGCCGGCGCAGCACACCGATTTCATCTTTTCGGTGCTGGCCGAGGAGTGGGGCTTCATCGGCTCGCTCGCCGTACTCGCCCTGTTTCTCGTCTTTTTGTCGCGCGGGATTAAGATTGCCGCATCCAGCGGCTACCGTTTTGCCCGTCTGGCGACGATGGGCCTTGTCATCACCATCGCCTTTCAGGCGGTTGTCAACCTCGGCATGACCATGGGGATCATGCCGGTAGCCGGGGTACCGCTGCCCTTCATAAGTTACGGGGGATCGGCGATGCTGACCAACATGACCATGGCAGCGCTGCTCTCCAACGCGGCGACCCAGCGTTATTTTTAAACCATCCTTCTGGAGGACTCTCATGCATCCTGTGCTTTTCAAGCTGGGCGCCTTTGAGATGCGCGCCTACGGCTTCACCCTGGCCATCTCCTTTCTGCTGGGCATCTTTTGGGCAGTGCGGCGCGCCAAACGTCGCGGGATCGACCCCGAAAAGATCATGGATCTTTCCGTGGTCATCATCCTGGCCTCGATTATCGGCGCACGCTTCATGTATGTGATATTTCATCTCGACGAGTTCGCCGGTCACTGGACGGACACCTTTAATCCCTTCCAAAGCAACGGTCAGATCGGCATCGCCGGGCTGACCATGCTGGGGGGAGTTGTGTTGGCCCTGGTGACTTCGATCCTCTATCTGCGCGCCAAAAGATTGCCGGTTCTCAAGATCGCCGATACGGTCATTCCGATGTTCTTCCTTGGCGAAGCCATCACCCGCATCGGCTGCTACCTCAACGGCTGCTGTTATGGCATACCCTGCCACTGCGCCCTGGGGGTGGTCTTCCCGCCAGACAGCCCGGCCGGGGCGATGTACCAGGGGATCACCATTCATCCGACCCAGATCTACTCCTCGCTCTACGCTCTGGTGATCTTTGGCGCCATGCTTTGGATCGATCGCAAGCCCAAATTCGACGGCTATCTGCTCTATCTGGCCCTCATCTTTTACGGAGTGGGCCGCTTCATCATCGATCTTTTCCGGTACTACGAGAATTCCATGATACTTTTGCGCCTGGGCGGCAAGGGGTTGAGCATGAACCAGGGGATCAGCGTGGCGCTTATTCTCTTCGGTGCCGGACTCTACCTCTGGCAACAGCGTAAAGGCCGGGCGCAAAATAATGCTTGACTTTTTTGGGCGACTATGATATCTTAACTTAGGAAAAAATAGGTAGTTTTTGCTGATTTTCACCCTCAGGAAACGGCTCGGCAGCGTCGATTCTGGCATACGGAATGGTCAACAGCCAACCCAAATCGGTAGGAGCGCACTATGAAAATATGGCACATGAGCGGTTTGCTTGGCTTTTTGGCTATCGCCGCCTGGGCGATGGTATGGAACGGCTGCAGCAGCTCGAAGCAGGTCTCTCTGGCCACCGAGCAGGCGGCCCTTTCGGGAGCGACAGAACGACCACAGGCCACCGTCGATACAGCCAAAAAGAGCACCGACGAGGATGAAGTAATGCGCCTCCTCGGTTTGAACAAGAATCAGCCGGCCGAGGCCGCCCAGCCCCAGCCTTCCGCCGAAGGGCTTGAGAACGATCGCCAGCGGCTTGAGGAGACCCTCAAGGAGCGGGATATCGAGATCGCCAACCTCAAGGCCGAACTGGCCGAGCGCGACCGCCAGCTGAACGCCGCTGAGAATACCGAGCCGCCCATGGAAATCAAGCCAGTCAAAACCACAATCTCACCAAGCGGCACCTACCAGCAGCGTTATGACCGGGCGCGCGCCCTCTACGAAGCCCGCCGCTACAAAGAAGCGGTGCAGGAGTTTCAGGCCCTGATCGCGACCGATTCCAACAACAAACTGGCCGATAACTGCCAGTACTGGATCGGCGAGTGCTACTACGGCATGCTCGCTTACAACCAGGCGATTATCGAGTTCGAAAAGGTTTTCACTTTTCACGACTCGGACAAGAACGACGATGCCCAACTCAAGCTCGGGCTCTGCTATACCCGTACCGGCAATGTGGAAAAGGCCAAAGCGGAGTTCCAGAAGCTGCTCGATACCTATCCCGACAGCGAATTCCGGGCCCGGGCCCAGTATTATCTCCAGACCCTTTGATCCGCAAGCAAGGCTAGTTCTCTGCAAGGGTGGCCACGGGGCCACCCTTTTTTTTATTGCATTTCTCAAGATTTTTTAATAACTTAATAAAACAATAGCATGGAATGGCTTATGGCCGCCTTCATACCATTATACTTCCTGTAACCAAATCGGGCTGAACAAGGATGAAAAACCGGCTGAGAATTCTTTATTTATCCACCGAAGTGGCTCCATTTGCAAAGACAGGCGGGCTGGCGGATGTCGCGAGCGCTCTACCCAAGGCGCTGTTCGAACAAGGGCACGATGTGCGGGTGATGATGCCCAAGTACGGAAACATCAGTGAAAGGCGGTACACGCTGCGGGAGGTCATTCGCCTCAAGGATATTCCGATCCGCGTCGGCGCCCGGGAACATGTGGTCAGTGCCAAATCGGCCTTTCTGCCCGATACCAAGGTTCAGGTCTACTTTCTCGATTACAGGCCCTTTTTTGAACGCGCTGATTATTACGTCGATTCCGCGACGGGCAAGGATTTCCCCGACAACGCCCAGCGATTTTTCCTCTTCTCCAAAGCGGTCATCGAGACCATCAAGCTACTCCACTGGGAGCCGCAAATCATTCACTGCAACGACTGGCAGACGGCCCTGGTCCCCTGGATGCTACGCAATTCCTACCAGGACGATCCCTTTTTCGCCAAGGCGATCACCGTGCTCTCCATCCACAACCTCGCCTTTCAGGGCACTTTCCCTCCGGCGGTGCTCGACGAGCTCGGATTGCCGAAAGAACTGGCGGTCGTCGGCAGCGACCTGGAATTCTACGGCAAGATCAATTTTCTCAAAGCGGGCATCAAGAACGCCGATCTGGTCACCACAGTCAGTCCGACTTACGCCCAGGAGATTCAGAGCGATCCGGAGCTGGGGTGCGGGCTGCAGGGGGTGCTGAGCGAGCGCCGCGAGGATCTCTTTGGCATCCTCAACGGAGTCGATTATGCCATCTGGAATCCGGAAAAGGACAATCTGATCCCGGCCACCTACAGCACCTCAAGTATCAAGGACAAGGAGAAGAACAAGAAAGCCCTGGCCAAGGAAGCAGGCCTGCCATACGCCGCGGAGATGCCGATCGTCGGCATGATCTCCCGGCTGACCAACCAGAAGGGCTTAGATCTTGTCGCCGCCGCGATCGACGACCTAGTCAAGCTGCCCGTACAGCTGGTCATCCTCGGTACCGGCGATCCGCAGTATCATAAACTGCTTGAAAAGATCCGCAAGGGCCATTCGCAACAGGTTGCGGTGTTTCTGCGTTTCGATGACCAGCTCGCCCATCTGATCGAGGCGGGCAGCGACATGTTCCTGATGCCCTCCCTTTATGAACCGTGCGGTCTCAATCAGATGTACAGCCTGAAATACGGGACCATCCCGATCGTGCGCAGAACCGGCGGCTTGGCCGATACCATTTTCGATGCCGGTGCCGATCCTGCGAACGGCAACGGTTTTGTTTTCAATGACTATACGTCCAAAGCGCTGGTCGACGCCGTGCGTCGCGCCGTCGCTGCTTTTCACGACGACAAGGGGTGGCAGAAACTGATTAAACGCTGCATGAAGCAGGATTTCTCCTGGGCAATCGCGGCGGAAAAATACATCAAGCTCTATCTCAGGTTGGAAACCGCCAAGAAGAAGAGATAGGATGGATGGGCCCCGCGCGCGTTCTGTCACTGCTTGACTCTTCCTCTCCCTTCCCGCGATTGCGCCGGGCAAAGACCCCCGTTTCTGAGGGGTTTTTATTTGCTGGCCGCCGCTCTCCTCTGTCTCATGATGATACAATTATGTCTTGCACGATAACAGGTTTTCTGCGGACGGGTTCTGTTCCGGCTCCTGCACAGCCGGATCCGTCTGCCGCACGCTGTAACAATAACATAGAACACAATAGGATAGACCTGGAGGAATCCACACCCTCCGGCGGGAGGCGACCCGCCCGGCCTGAGATTTGCTGGCACCAACTTTGCATAAAAAAGGCCAGTGGCTGCCCGGCCCAGAGGGATGAAAGCGCCCGGGTGGTGCCGAATCAATTTGAATTGAGCATACAGGCTGTGGATGGATGGTATTGAAATTACAGTGGACCGTGTTGGCGCTCTGCGCGATATCGGGCTTTTCCGGGTGAGAGGGTATGTGGATACCACTACCTCACCCGAGTTGCAGCGCCAGCTGACCGAAATTATCCAGGAGGGGGTGACCCAGATCATCATCGACCTTGGGGCGGTCAATTATGTCAGCAGTGCAGGGTGGGGGGTATTTGTCGGGGAGATTCGCGGCCTGCGTGAGCAGGGTGGGGATCTCAAAATTATTCAAATGATCCCGGAAGTGAATGAAGTGTTTGAAATGCTGGAGTTCAACCGAATTTTGACCTGTTACGATTCCCTTGAGGAAGCCATCGATGACTATGACTTTTGCCAGGGTGTGGATCTGCGTGCTTCCATGATGGAGCAAAATGGCAGAACCAGCGCGGCGCCTCTGTGGGAAACCGACCGCGCCGTTGAGAATCCCGCCGATTTTCTCCCCCCGGTGGTCAAGGAGAGCCGGACGGCGCGTACCATCACCGTCGCCCGCGGCCGCACCATCGATGACGTCGACTTGCCACTCAATGAAAAGATCAAAAAGCTGGTGACAGAGAATCCGTTGATGACCCCCTTCGGTATCAAGCGGCAGCTCAATTCGCCCCGATTCGGTTATACGCGGATCGGTTTTTTCAAACTGCGTGGCATCCTCAAGCGTCTTGGACTCGAGACCAAGGCCAAACGGTACCGGTTCTATCGTTCTCGCTGATCCTGTAGCCGGTCCTCCTGGACCGGCAGCATCGGGATCTTCCTTTCCCGCAACCACTGTCAGGCTGCCCTGGTCGTACCATGCATAGGAGTTGACATGAAACGCCCGTTGGTTCATCGGCACGGGTTGATGGTGGCCGTCCTGCTGCTCGCCCTCGCCGCCTTACAGCCGGCCGGGGCGCAGGACCTGACCCAGGAGGCGCTGCGCGTCACCCCGGGTGATGCCATCCATCTTTATATTTACGAAAACCTTTTCCCCTCGGACAAGGCCAAGTTTGTCGGCAATTATCACGACAAGGAATTCGTCGTGGACGGCCTCGGTCAGATCAGCCTTGGCCCGCTTGGCCGGGTTCAGGTTGCGGGTCTCAAGCCGGAGGAAGTCGCCCAGGTGCTGCAGGAAAAGTTCAAGCCCTTTGCCAAGGAGCCCCTGATCCTGGTCATCCCGCTGATACGGCTCGAGCTCAAGGGCGGTTTTTCGCAGCCGGGGCTTTACCGTTTCAATCCCAACATCTCTTTCTGGGAGATGATGAAAGAAGTAGGCGGCCTGCATACCCTCTCTTCGTTTGAGGATATGTACATCATGCGCAAGGGCGAACCGCTCTATCGCGGCTTCGGCGATGCCTTTTATCGCGGCCAGTCGTTGTACGAGCTGGGACTCCAGTCCGGCGACGAGATCGTCGCTCCGCGTGTCAATCGCATTTCCTTTGATACCATCATCCGGTATCTGCAGTTTGGCATGGCGATGCTGACCTTTTACCTGACCCTGATGAATTATAATAAAACCAACACCAATCTTTGACCGGATATGGACGACCTGGATCTTTTACAAGGCGGAGCTGAGCCACAAAGCCCCGCCATGGATTTTGGCAAGTTTTTCAAGGGCTTCTGGAAACGGAAGTGGCTGATTGTAGTTCTGGCCGCTGCCGGAGCTGCCTGGTTTTACTGGGACTCCAAGAACGAGGTGCCGATCTACAGCACCTTCGCCACCATCAAAACCCGCAGCTTCGACACCGAGTCCGAGAGCATCCTCAGCTGGAGCCGTCAGGCCGAGCTGCGCAGCCGCAGTTTTGCCGAGCGCGTTGCAGCGCGGATGGGCCTGGCTCTGCAGATGGGGAGCAAATCGGGTCCCCAGGGTGAGGTTTTCAGCGAGTTTCATACCACCACCAGCCCTGTTCCCGGAAAGTACAAGATCCAAGTGGATTCGACCGGCACCTTTTCCATCTTTCTGGTGGAATACCCCCGCGAGACCCTGCTCGACAGCCTGAGTGTCTGGGATGTCCTGTCGCGGCCGGATACCTGTAACGGCTTTATTTTTCGTCTCAACCCGCGCTTCGTCGAAAAGCCGCAGTTCGTTACTTTCCGGATCCGGCCTTTCGAGAAGGCGGTCGCGGAGCTGAACAGTATGGTCACCGCCGAGGTGAGCAAAAACGGCAATCTGATGAAACTGACGATAAAGGGGCCCGACCGTGAGAATCTGGATGACCAGCTCAACCAGATTGCGGACATCTACGTGCAGGAGACCCTGCGGTTGCGCGACCGGGATGCCAATTCCTACCGCAAACGGCTTGAGGGCAGTCTTGAGATTGCGGCCGCCAAGGTGCGCGAAGCGGATGCCAACTTGCGCGCCTTTTACGCCAAGTATCCCCTCTCCCTGGATGCGGCCAAGAAGACCATTCAGGATGAGATGCAGCTCAACAGCTACACCTTGCGGGAAATTCCGCAACAACGTGAGCAACTGACGCAGTTGCTGCAAAAGCTGGGCGAGCCGGTGGTCGGCTCGGATCCGGAACAATACCGCCGTCTCATCGTCCGCCAGCTCGCCAACTTTTCCGCGATGCGCGAGGAACCGGCTCTGGCCCTGCTGCGCGATCAGCTCGAGTCCCAGGAAAAACAGCTCGCCGATCTTTCACGGGATTATTCGGACGATTACGCGCCCCTGGTCAATCTCCGCAAGAGCATCCGCGAGACTCAGGACAATATTATCGCCTTCGCCTCGAACTATCGTAACACTCTGGTGCAGAAGGAGACCGAGACCCGCACCAAAATGGATGCGATCCAGGCGCAACAGCGGATGCTGCCCGATGACGAATACCGGCTGATGGAGCTGGAGCGCAACAAGCGCATCAGCGAGGATCACTATACGACGCTGTATACTAAGCTGCAAAAAATCGAAATCGCCGATGGCGGAGAAGGCGAGGATATCGCCATCCTCGACCGGGCTATCCAGCCGACCGTACCGATCAATCCCAGCAAGTCGACCAAGATCTTCATTGGCGGCGCTTTGGGGCTTGCTCTTGGTCTGGCGTTGTCGCTGGGCATCGATCTGGCCGACCGGCACATCCGGACGCCGGGCGACGTCGAGAGGCATCTCGGTCTCAAGGTGCTCGGGGCGATTCCCAATGTCGATTTCAAGGACATCCCCGAATACCACGATCATGAAAAGGCCAAGCAGATCGACCGTCAGCTGGTGACCCACGACTATTCGCCGACACCGATCGGCGAGGCCTACCGGGCGCTCCGCACCCAGCTCATCTTTTCGCGCAACCACGAGCGGCCGCACTCGATCGTGATCACCAGCGTCGCCCCGGAAGAGGGCAAATCCTTCACCGCCTCGAATCTGGCGATCATTTTCGCCCAGCAGCGCACCAACACCCTGCTGGTGGACGCCGATCTCCGCCGAGGGGTGCTGCATAATACCTTCCAAATGCGCCGTGAGCCGGGGCTGGCCAATTATCTCAGCACCAGCGTCACCCTCACCTCGATCGTGCAGCAGACCCATATCCCCAACCTCTCCTTCATCAGTTGCGGCGCGCTCATGCCCAACCCCTCGGAGCTGCTCGGCTCGCCGCTCATGCGCCGTTTTCTCGATGAGGCCAGCCGCAAGTTCGATATCGTCCTGTTCGACACGCCGCCCCTCGATGCAGCCACCGACGCCGTGGTCCTCGGCACCCAGGTCAATGCGGTGGTGCTGGTGGTGCGGGCGGGCAAGACCAAGATCAGCAAGGCAAAGGAGAAAATGGAGATCTTTCATACGGTGCCGGCCAAACTGGTCGGCGCTGTGCTCAACAGCTCGGACACCCAATTGGTGCAGAATTACAGTTATTATCATTACTAACCGACGGATTTCCGCGACTCATGCATCTCCTCCTGACCGGCGGCGCCGGATTCATCGGCTCCCATCTCACCCGCAAACTGCTCGATGAGGGCCATGCGGTCGACTGCCTGGACAATTTTAACGACTATTACGATCCGGCCCTGAAGCGGGCCAACGTCCAGCCTTATCTCAGCCATCCCGCCTACCGCCTGATTGCGGGCGATATCACCGACTGGCCGACGGTCGAGGCGCTCTTTGCGGAGCGCCGCTACGACCAGGTGGTCCATCTTGCCGCCCGGGCCGGTGTCCGCCCCTCGATCCAGGAACCCTTGCTTTACGAGCAGGTCAACGTTCAGGGCACCCTACATCTGCTCGAGGCATGCCGTCTCCATGGCGTCGGCCGGATGGTCCTGGCCTCCTCTTCCTCGGTTTACGGGAATAACCGTAAGGTCCCCTTCGCCGAGAGCGATCCGGTCGATAATCCCATCTCGCCCTACGCCGCGACCAAAAAAGCCTGCGAATTAATGGCCTATACCTGGCACCATCTTTACGGCCTTTCGGTGAGCTGCATGCGGTTTTTCACGGTCTACGGCCCGCGGATGCGTCCGGACATGGCGATTCACAAGTTCGCCCGGCTCATCATGGCGGGCCGGCCCGTTCCGGTGTACGGCGATGGGACTTCCCGGCGCGATTACACCTTTATCGGCGACATCGTCCAGGGCCTTTACGCCGCCGTGGAGCGCTGCGACGGCTATCATCTTTACAATCTGGGGGAATCCAATACCGTTGAACTGCTGCATCTCATCCGGCTGATCGAAGCAGCCTTGGGGCACAAGGCGCAGCTGGCGTTTCATCCCGAGCAGCCCGGGGATGTGGCGGTCACCTTTGCCGACATCCGCCTGGCGCGCACGGAGCTGGATTACCGACCGGCGACGCCGATCGAGGAGGGGATCATCGCCTTCGCTGAATGGTTCAAGAGCTATTACAAATAATGCATCCATTGCCCGGCCCGGGCCGGCCGCCTGAAAGCGCGTCGGCTGTGATCTTAACTATCGAATCGTATGGTATCAGAAAAGGAAAGATTCCTGGGGAATGTGATGCGGGTGGCGGATCTGGTCACCCTGCTGTTGACATTTCCACTGGCGTATTTTGTCGATGAATACATCCGCACCGTGGCCGAGCTGCACGTCAAGGCTTATGCGGTCTCACCGACCTTCTCGGGCTTTCTCTATTTCGCTTCCAATTACTGGAAGATGATCTTTGGCTTTCCAATCATCTGGACTGCGATTTTTTCACTTTATGGCCTCTACCGCAACTACCGCACCCGTTCGTTCCGCAAATTCACCTGGCTCCTTTTTGTCTCGACCATCTGGGCGACCGTCGCTTCAGGCAGCCTGATCTTCCTCCTCAAACTTGAGTTGGCAAGTCGGCTCTACTTTTCGGTCTTTGTCATTCTCGCCTTCGCCCTCTTGCTCGGACAGCGTAAATTGCTGCTGCTCTTCTTGGATCGGGTCCACAGCCGCGGCTATAATCGTGAAAATCTCCTCATCGTCGGCACCGGCCGACGGGCGCGCGATTTTATCCGCGCCATCAAACTTCATTCCAATTGGGGCCTGCACATCGTCGGACTGATCGATGACGAACACGGCATGTACGGCAAGGAAGTGGACGGTTATCGCGTCATCGGCCGGATTCAGGACATCCCCTTCATCGTCAAGCGGGTGGTGATCGACCGGGTGATCTTTGTCGTGCCGCGGCTCTGGTTGCACCGCATCGAGGAGGCCATCCTCTCCTGTGAGGAACTCGGCATCTCGACCTCGATCGCCCTCGACCTGTTCAACATCCACATCGCCCGGACGCGTCAGACGGATTTCAACGGCTTCCCGCTGCTTGAATTCGAGACCTTTCATGCCAAGGAGTGGCAGCTCTTTATCAAACGGATCATGGATCTGGCGATCGCCTCGGTCTCTCTGGCCATCTTTTCTCCGGTGCTGCTACTGGTCGCGGTGCTGATCAAGCTGACCTCGAAGGGGCCGGTGCTCTTCAAGCAGACGCGCATCGGCCTCAATGGCCGCAAATTCACGCTCTACAAGTTCCGGTCCATGGTGGAGGATGCGGAGGCGCGCAAAAAGGATCTGCTGCAGCAGAACGAGATGGACGGGCCGGTCTTCAAAATCAAGCGCGATCCGCGCATCACCACCATCGGCTGGATCATCCGCAAGACCAGCATCGACGAGCTGCCGCAGCTCTTCAATGTCCTCATGGGCGATATGAGCGTAGTCGGACCGCGTCCGCCCCTGATCTGCGAGGTCGAGGATTACAAAGTCTGGCAGCGGCGCCGCCTCAGCCTCAAGCCGGGCATCACTTGTATCTGGCAGGTGAGCGGCCGCAACAAGATCGGTTTCGATAAATGGATGAAAATGGACCTCGAATATATCGACACCTGGTCGCTCTGGCTGGATGTCAAGATCCTCTTCAAAACCTTCTTCGTTGTGCTGACCGGTTACGGCGCTGAATAACAGGAAAGTCCGGATGACCACCTATACCCTTCCCCCTGTCCCGAGAAAGCTGCGCATTCTAATGATCGCGCCGCAGCCCTGGTTCCAGCCGCGCGGCACCCCCTTCAGCGTTCTGCACCGCATCAAGGCCTTGACCCTGCTCGGCCATGAAGTCGACCTGGTCACTTATCCCATCGGCACGGATGTGGTGATGCCGGGGCTGCAGATCCATCGCGCCGCAGGGGTGCCCGGCATCCATCAGGTGAAGATCGGCCCCTCGAAGGCCAAGATTCTGCTCGATGCGGTGCTCTGGTGGCGTGCACGGCAGCTGGCTGCCCGCGGCGGCTATAATCTGCTTCACACCCATGAGGAGGCGGGCTTTTTTGGGGTCTGGCTGGCGCGCCGCCATGGCCTGCCGCACCTCTATGATATGCACTCCTCCTTGCCGCAGCAGCTCCACAACTTCCGCTACTCGCAATCGCGATTGCTGGTGGGGGCCTTCGAGCGGCTTGAGGCGTGCACGATAAACCAGGCTGCCGCGGTGATCACCATCTGTCCGGAGCTGCAGCGTTATGTGGAGGAGAAATTCCCGGACAAGACCAGCCTGCTGATCGAAAATGTGGGGGACAACGCCATGGTCTTTCCGCCTGCGCCGGGGGATGCCGCCCGGCTGCGCGCGCAGTACGGCCTGGGCGAGGCCCGGATTATCCTTTACTATGGCACTCTTGAGGCCTATCAGGGCATCCCCCTGCTGATCGAAAGCGCAGCGCGTCTGCTGGCAGAAGGTGTGCCGGGCGCAGCAACGGCGAATCCGCCCGGCGAAGGCAGCGGGATCAAGTTCCTGCTCGTCGGCGGCAGCCCAGAGCAGGTGGAGGCCAGCCGGGCGCTGGCGCGCCAGCACGGTGTGGCGGATCATTTTGTCTTCACCGGATTCGTCCAGCCGCAGCAGATCCCAGGTTTTATCGAGATCGCCGAGGTGCTGGTCTCGCCGCGGCTCAGCGGCACCAACTCGCCCCTCAAGATCTACTCCTATCTGCGTTCGGGGCGGGTGATCGTGGCCACGCGTCATATCACCCATACCCAGATCCTCAACGACGAGGTCGCGATTCTGACCGATGTCACCCCCGAGGGCTTTGCCGCCGGCATTCGTCAGGCGCTTACGGAGGGTGACGCGGCGGCGCGGCGGATCACCGCAGCGGCCGCACTCGCGGAAAAGGACTACAGCTACAGCGAATATCTGCGCCGTGTGCAGTGGATCGTCTCCACGGCAGCGGGAGTTTGAGGGCCCATGTGCGGGATCTGCGGCATTATCAACCGGGATCGCGAACGCGCGGTTGCGAAGGCTGATCTCCAGGCCATGTGCGACGCCATCATCCACCGCGGCCCCGATGAAGAGGGTCAGTATCTCGCTGGCCCGGCCGGGCTCGGTATGCGCCGCCTGGCGATCATCGACCTGGCCTCCGGGCAGCAGCCGATCTTTAACGAAGAGCGCACCGCGGCCATCATCCTCAATGGCGAGATCTATAATCATCTCGACCTCCGCCGCGAGCTGGAAGGCCGCGGTCACCGCTTCCACACTCAGGCCGACACGGAGGCTATTCTCCATGCCTGGGAGGAGTGGGGTGAAGCCTGTCCGTCCTATCTCAACGGCATGTTCGCCTTTGCCATCTGGGACGAGAAGCACCAACGCCTCTTTATTGCCCGCGACCGCATCGGCAAGAAACCCCTCTATTATTACCATGATGAACGGCGTCTGGTCTTCGCCTCCGAGATCAAGGCCATCCTCACCCTGCCGGACATCCCGCGCGTGATCGATCCCCGCGCCCTGGATGCCTATCTGACCTTTGAGTATATCCCCGCGCCTATGAGCATTTTCAAGGGGATCCACAAATTGCCCCAGGCCCACTGGCTTACCCTCGATGACCATGGGCTGCGCATCCAGCGCTACTGGCGTCTGCAGTACCAGGCCGTCACCCGCTCTGAGGCCGAAGCCGCCGAGGCATTCCGCGACCTGCTGCGCGATGCGACCCGTATCCGCCTGATGAGTGAGGTGCCCCTCGGCGCCTTTCTCAGCGGCGGACTCGATTCGAGCGCGGTCGTGGCGATGATGAGTCAGACCTCCAGCAACGGGGTCAAGACCTACTCCATCGGCTTTGACAACGCCAGCTACAACGAGCTGCCCTGGGCCCGCCAGGTGGCACGCTATTTCGGCACCGAGCATCACGAGGAGATTCTCACCCCTGATGCAGTGGGATTGACCGAGCGGATTGTGCACCAACTCGACGAGCCGCTCGGCGATTTTTCGGTTTTTCCAACCTGGATGGTCTCGGAGATGGCCCGCCGCCATGTCACTGTGGCCCTCTCCGGCGATGGCGGTGACGAGCTGCTCGGCGGCTATGAGACCTATATCGCCGAGCAACTGGCCCGGCGCTATCAGCGCCTGCCGCGCTGGCTGCGCCGCGGTGTGATCGAACCCGCCGTCGCGCTGCTGCCGCCGACTGAAAAGAAAAAGGGCTTCTTCAACAAATCACGGCGCTTCATCGAGGGCTGCCGGCTACCGGCCGATCTTCAGCACGTACGCTGGATGATCTTCCTCCAGGAAGCCGAGAAAGGCCTGCTCTACCATCCCGCTCTGCGCGAGCAGCTGTCCGGACGCGATCCGTACGGTTTCATCCGCCTGGCTTTTGCCGAAAGCGGGGCGGAGGCACCGCTGGATCAGCAGGAGTATGTCGATATCGTCACCTATCTGGTCGATGACATCATGGTCAAGGTCGACCGGATGTCGATGGCCGTATCGCTCGAGACCCGGGCGCCCTTCCTCGATTACCGCATGGTCGAGTTCTGCGCGACTCTGCCGCCGAACCTGCGCCTTAACGGCAAGCGCAGCAAGTATATTCTCAAGCAGGCCTTCCGGGGGATCTTGCCGGAGGAGATCCTCAACCGCCGCAAGGAGGGATTCAGTATCCCGATCAAGCGCTGGATGAAAGAGGAACTCCGGCCGATGATGCTCGATTATCTCTCGCCAGCCGCTCTGGACCGGTCCGGCTGTTTCGAGCCGGCTTATGTGCAGCGGTTGATCCGCGAGCATCTCGAGGGAACCGAGAACCACAGTCACCGCCTCTGGGCACTGCTGATGTTTCAGATGTGGTACGCCCGCTACATACGGCCCTGAGGGCAGTAATCCCATACGAACGGAGATTTCATGCAACGCGACCTCAACCAGCTTGTGCAAAGTGAATTCGACTTGCTCATCATCGGCGGGGGCATCCATGGTGCGACAGCGGCGCGCGAGGCGGCTCTGGCCGGCCTCTCGGTGGCGCTGATCGAGGCGAAGGACTTCGCCGCCGGCACCTCGGGCAACAGTTTAAAGATCGTTCACGGCGGGCTGCGCTATCTGCAGCATGCCGATCTCAAACGCATGCGCGAATCGATCGCTGAGCGCCGTACCCTGCTGCGGATCGCCCCGCACCTGGTCCATCCGCTCCCGTGCGTCATGCCGACCTACGGCCATGCGATCAAGGGCCCGGAGGTGATGCGCATCGCCCTGTTGATGAACGATCTGCTCAGCGCCGATCGCAACTGCGGTCTGGACCGGGAGCATCGCCTGCCGATGGGCCGGGTGCTTGCACGCGACAAGCTGCTCGAGCTGGTGCCTTATGTCGACCGGCAGCGTCTGAACGGCGGGGCGGTCTGGTACGACGCCACGATGTACAACTCGGAGCGTCTTGCCCTGGCCTTTGTACGTTCCGCTGTGGACAATGGAGCGGTTGTGGCCAACCATCTGGCCGCTGAGGCTTTTATCCTGGCGGGCGGCCGGGTCGCCGGGGTGCGCGCCCGCGATGCAATGGGCGGCGGCACGGTGGAGATCCGCGCCCGCCAGACTCTGACCTGTGCCGGTCCCTGGATCAACGATCTCTTTGCGCTGCTCGGCGAAAAACGCCCGCCCGCTCAGGCCTTCTCGACCGCCCTCAACCTGGTGGTCAAGCGGCGGCTGAGCGACCAGTTCGCCTTCGGAGTCAACAGCCGCAAGGAGTTCAAGGATGCGGATGCCCTGGTCAAAAAAGGCTCACGGCTGCTCTTCGTCGTGCCCTGGCGGGCGTACACCATGATCGGTACCGACCACCGTCCGTGGCACGGGACGGCTGGCGCGTATCGGGTGAGTGAGGCGGATATCACCGCATTCCTGAAAGATGCCAATGAGGCCATGCCAGGGGCAGAGATCCGCCGCGAGGAGGTCACTTTCTTTTACGGCGGGCTTCTGCCGATGGCGGGGGTCGACGCTGTCAGCGGCGATGTCAGCATCACCAAGCACTTCCGCATCTACGATCACGAGCGGGAACAGGGGATCCCGGGCTTGCTGAGCGTACTCAGCGTCAAGTATACGACGGCGCGCGGGGTGGCCGAAGCCGCGGTGCGGGCGGCCGGACGCAAGCTGGGCAAGCGCCTGGAAAACGCACAGGGCCGCAGACGGCCGGTTTGGGGCGGAGACGTCGGCGATTTCGCCGGATTTCTCGCGACGCAGCAAGCCGAGCGGCCGCAGGGGCTGACGGAAGGGCAACTCGAACAACTGGCGCGCAATTACGGCACCGGCCTCGGCGAGGTGCTCAGGACGGCGGCGGAGATGGAAGCGGGGCTGCGGCCGCTCGCTGGCCAGGAAAAGGTCCTGCGCGCCGAGGTGCTGCATGCCGTGCAGCGGGAGATGGCGCTGACCCTGGCCGATGTCGTGCTGCGTCGCACCGAACTGGGTTCGGCGGAGTATCCCGGCGATGCCGCGGCCGGCGAGGCGGCGGCGATCATGGCGGCGGCGCTGGGATGGGATGCGGCGCGGGTGGCGCGGGAGCTTGCGACGCTCAAGGCGTGCTATCGGCCGGCCTGATCCGGTGCCAGCGCTCTCGCACCCACCCGGCGCCCGGCGCGCCGATTTCGGCCTTTGAAATTACGCAAAAGATGTGTAACATCTCTAGTATTGAGTAAATAATTAATTCTTAACCGATTCGCAATTTGAGGTCTTTATGTCTGATGCCATTGGCTCTTACCTGTGGAAGGGCAGCGACGACAAAACGATTGACGAAGTGCGCCGTTATTGGACGGACAACGTCAACACCACCCAATTCTGGACCGGCGATCCGCGTCAGATCGGCTCGCCTGAGTTTTACGACACTGTCGGCGCCTTCATCCGCAAGAATTACGAACACCGGTACCGGCTGATCGCCCGGGAGGCGGCCAAATATCCCGGCGGCAAGATGCTCGAGATCGGCTGCGGTGCCGGTTGGGAGCTGATCGCCTGGGCTCAGGCGGGGATGCAGGTCACCGGCCTTGATCTTTCCTCGGGCGCCCTGGAACTGGCCAAGGGCAATTTCGAGCACAACCATCTCCAGGCCGAGTTGAAGCTCGGCAACGCCGAGCAGCTTCCTTTCCCGGACCATACCTTTGATATCGTCGCCTCTTTCGGCGTGCTTCATCAAACCGAGAGCACCGAAAACGCGGTCGCCGAGGTCAGACGGGTGCTCAAGCCCGGCGGCGAGGCGGCGATCACCCTCTATTACAAATATTCCTGGAAGATCCTGCTCACCCAACTGGGGCGGGTTAATTTCGAGTTCGCCCATGAGGATGCACCGATCACCCGGCTCTATGACAAAAAGCAGCTGCGCGAGCTCTTCAAGGAATTCAGCACGGTAGAGATTTTTCTCGATTATACCCGGGCCACACACTCCCCACGCAAGGGATTCCTGGCCTTTTGCTTCAACTACATCTTTGTTCCGCTCTACAATCTGCTGCCCGGCTGCATCCGCAACCGCTTCGGTCATGCGGCGGTCGTGCTCGCTAAAAAATAAGCAGGAGGGAGAGGAGGATGAGGGCTCTGGTCACCGGCGCCTCCGGATTCACCGGCGGCTATATGGTCGATCATCTTGTCGAACGGGGCTGTCAGGTGCGCGCGTTCGTTCGGCCGACGAGCAACACCGCGTTTCTCAAGGCCAAAGGGGTCGATATTTTCACCGGCGATCTGTTTTACAAGGCGGACCTGGCCCAGGCGATGCGCAACATCGACGTGGTTTATCACATTGCGGCGTTATATCGCGAGGCCAATCAGCCGGACCAGGCCTACTGGGATGTCAACGTCACCGGCACCGAGAATGTGATGGCCGCCGCGCTGGAGATGGGGGTGCGGCGGGTGCTGCACTGCAGCACCTGCGGGGTGCATGGTCACATCGAAAAACCGCCGGCCACCGAAACCGCACCGATCAAGCCCGGGGATATTTATCAGGAGACCAAGGCGGAGGGTGAAAAGGTGGCGATGTTCTACCACCGGGATAAGGGTCTCCCGGTCACCATTGTCCGGCCCGTGGGCATCTACGGCCCCGGCGACATGCGGATGCTCAAGATGTACCGGATGATCCATCAGGGTAAATTCATCATGTTCGGCGGCGGCAATGTGCTGTATCACCTCAGCTATGTCACCGATATCGTCGAGGGCTTCCGTCTTGCAGCCGAGACTCCGGCTGCGGCCGGCGAGATTTATATCATCGCCGGGGAGCGCTGGTTTACGCTCAATGATTTTGCCAAGATGGTCGCGGCGGCGCTCAAGGTCGCCCCGCCGCGGCTACATCCCCCGGTCTGGCCGGTCTATGCCGCCGGCTGGTTGTGCGAAAAGATCTGTATCCCCCTGCGCGTGCAGCCCCCGATCTTCCGCCGGCGCGTCGATATTTTCGTCAAGGATCGTGCCTTTGACATTAGCAAGGCGAAACGGGAGCTCGGCTTTCAGCCGAAGGTGGGGTTGGAGGAAGGCATTCACCGCACCGCGCAGTGGTACAAGGAAAACGGCTATCTGGATTGAACACTCTAATCAGCAGGCGCCATGAAAACGATCAATGTCATAGGAAATTTTTCCGGCCGCAATGCCGGGGATGCTGCCATCCTTGGTGGCGTTTTGGAGGATATTTCGCAGCGCTACCCGGAGGTCCTCTTCACCATTCCGACCATCAATCCCGGGTTTGTGCAGCGGCAATTCGCCGAATACAGGATTCAGCCGGTGCCTATGACCCCCTGGCACGGCTCGATGAAGATCCTCGGCTACCCGGTGCTGCGCGCCATGCGCGAAGCGGACCTGATTTTGGTGACCGACGCCATTCTCTTTGACCGCAAGCTCTATAATCCGCTTTTCAACTATCTCTGGACCCTGTCGCATTTTTTGCCGCGCGCTTGGCATAAGGGTGTGCCGATTGTGCTCTACAACTGCAGTCTTGGGCCGATCCGCACCAGTGCCGGCCATGTAGCGTTGCAGCGCATCCTCGACCACACCAGCGCCCTGATCCTGCGCGACCAGGAGTCGGTCGAGCTGCTCGAGCGCCAGGGATTTCAGCATCCGCGGGTGATAGAGGGGGCGGACTGCGCTCTGAACGCCAAGCCGGTCGATGAAGCGCGTCTGGAGGAGATTTGCCGCGATGCCGGCCTCTTCAGCAGTGGCCGGCCGGTGATCGGCTTCAACGTCAACAGTTATGTGGATGCCTTTGTGCGCCAGGGTGGCACCTTCGGCCGCGACAATCTGGTCGAGCTTTATGCGGCCACCGTGGACCGCGTGATCTCCGAGCTGGACGTGGATGTCCTTTTCGTAGAGACCCAGCACATGGACATGGGTATTGCCACCCAGGTGCTCGGGCGGATTCATCACCGTGACCGTGTCCGCATGATCTCCAACAAAGTCTACACCTACCGCGAAATCTGCGCTGTGCTGCAGCGCGTCCAGCTTTTCGCCGGGATGCGCACCCACAGTCTGATTCTCTCCTCGGCGATGGGAGTGCCGCCTGTGGGCATCGTCACCTACCCGAAGAATCGCGGTTACATGCGCACCATCGGCATGGAAGCCCATCTCGTCGATTTCAAGGAACTGGCGGTCGAGAGCTTTTTCGCCCGTATCCACGCGGCTTGGAGCGACCGGGAGCGGATCCGTGCGGTGATGCTGCCCCAGGTAGCCCGCGAGAAGGAGAAAGCGCGCCGCTCGGCCGAGGTGCTCAAAGAGTACCTGGGGTGAGGCGTCGCCCATGCATTCCGGCGGGGGCATGCTCCGTCGCGCAGCCAGCCGGCCGGCGGCGCGCCGCGCCGTCACATTAACCCTTCGCAGCGTATGTCCGCAAAAAAGTCACTCTCGTTACTCTTCCGCTGGCTGATCAGCATTGCCCTGATTGCCTGGGTGCTCTTCAAGGTCGATCTCGGCAAGCTCGGGCAGACGATCAGCCAGGCGGACTGGTTTTATTTCGGCCTCTCCATCGCCCTCACTCCCCTGCTGATTTTTCTCAGCTCCTGGAAGTGGCAGGTCATCCTGCGCGCTCAGGGTATCCACGCCTCGGGTTGGCGCCTCTTCTGGCTTTACATGGTGGGGTATTTTTTCAATACGGTGCTGCCGACTAACGTCGGCGGCGACGTCGTTCGCGCCTGGGCCCTCGGCAAGGCGACGGGTGAAAATGCCAAAGCCTTCGCCTCAGTCTTCATCGAGCGCTTCACCGGCCTGACCGCCTTGATCCTGGTAGCGGTGATCGCTTTCTTCATCGCCCTGCGCGCCCTCTGGGATGCCTGGCTGGCTCTGGCCATAGCGATCTCGGTCGCCGGCTACCTCGCCCTGCTGGTTATCCTCCTCAATGAGCACTACCTGAGCTGGATGGAGAGCAAAGCCCCGGTCGGCCTCCTCCGCCGGATCTTCGCCAAGCTGCGGAAATTCCAGGAAGCGATCCTTTCGATCCGGGATCAGCGCGGCGCCCTGGTCTTCGCCATGGTCAACTCTTTTCTCTTTTATCTAGCCGCTGTGGTCAACGTCTGGGTCAGCGCCCTGGCCTTCCGATGCCCGCTCTCCTTCGTCGATGCCCTGATCATCACCCCGATCATCATGGTCATCATGATGCTGCCGATCTCGATCGGCGGGATCGGCTTGGCGGAATGGGCCTATTTTTTCACCTTTGACCGTCTGGGGTTTGGCGGGGCGGTCGGTCTCTCGGTGGCCCTGCTGATGCGCGTTAAAGCGCTGGTGACAGGCCTGCTTGGCGGCGTCTACTATTCGACCTTGGGGATTCGCATCGATCAGGAGGTGACCATGGACCGAGAGCCCGAAAGGGAGATCGGCGCCGGGGATGTCGCCGGCGAGGTCAAATACTTCAGCGGATTTGAGGATGTCATGCGGCGCCGCAAATCGCCGTTGCACAAGTACGCCGAAATCGTCATCGGCCGCTTCCGGTTGTGGCGGCTTTTGAAGTACGAGATGGTCTCTTTTTTCTGTCTGCCGATGCCGGGTATGATCGGCTATGCCCTGCGGCAGGTCACCCTGCCGACTCTGTTGCGCCACCAGGGCAAGGGGGCGGTCTGGAGCCGTAATGTCACCCTGCGCCATCCCCAGAAAATCAGCATCGGCAAGCGCTGCGTCATCGAGGAGTACTGTTCGCTTTCCGCTCAGGGAGACGACCTGAGCGGTATCACCCTGGGCGATGAAGTGCTCCTCGGCCGCGGCACGGTGCTGGCGACGCGCAACGGCACCATCGAGATCGGTGAGTACAGCAACATTGGCGCTAACTGCCGCCTCGGCACGACGACCCGGATCCGGTTCGGCAAGCACGTCCTGCTGGCGGCCAACTGCTATATCGGCGGGGCGCAGCACAGGTTCGATCGCCTCGATGTGCCGATCATGCGTCAGGGCTACGAGAGCAAGGGGGGGGTGGTGATCGAGGATGACTGCTGGCTCGGTGCCGGGGTGATGGTGCTCGATGGCGTGACCATCGGCACAGGATCAGTGATCGGGGCCGCTGCGGTGGTGACCAAGGATATCCCACCCTTTTCAATCGCCCGGGGCATTCCCGCCAGGGTGGTGGGAACACGGAACGGAGAAAGTGGAGAAGGATCATGAAAAATACAAGGTTGTTATTCTTCATCCTCCTTGCGTACTGTACTAACGCCGCCACGCAAACGGTCGCTGGTGTCGACCCGCAGGAGTACCGCGCCCGCCGGCAGCAGCTGCTGACCGCCATGGACAGCAGCGAGGTATTGGTCGTGCGCGCAGCGGCCAGCGTCGCCCGGGCCGGCGATGTCAATTATCCCTATCATCAGGATGAAGATTTTTACTATCTCACCGGTTGCCGTGAACCGGGTGTCGTGCTTCTGCTCGTCCCCGCCGGTTTTGCGGTGGAGGGGCAAACAGTCCATGAACTCCTCTTCGCGCCACCCTCGCGAACCAATGCCTACACCGGCATCACACCGGGGCCCGATAAACTCCGCGGGGAGTTGGGCATCGAGGCGGCTCTCCCCGACAGCCGGTTTCAGAGTCTCTTCGGCCAGATCCTTGAGGGTAAGCACCTGCTCTATCTCGCCGGCTTGTCGCCCTCCTTCATCAACGATCCCATCGCAGGCAAGGGTTATTTCCTTGACCGCGACAGCAAGAAAGTCCTGAAAGACAAATATCCCGGCCTGCAGATCAAATCGGCTGCTTCCCTGATCATGCCGCTGCGCCTGATCAAGTCGGCTGGGGAGGTGGCGTTGATGCAAAAGGCGATCGACGCTACCGATGCCGCGCTGCGCGAGGCGATAAAAAGCTGCGAGCCGGGACTGTACGAATACGAACTCCAGGCGGTGATCGAATATGGTTTCCTGCGCGGCGGTTGCGCGGCTGCTGCATTCTCCTCGATCATCGGCTCGGGGCCCAATTCGGTCATCCTGCACTATGATACCAACGAGCGGCGGATGGAGGCAGGGGAGACGGTGGTGATGGACGTTGGCGGGGAGTATGCGGGCTATTGCGCCGATGTCACCCGCACCATTCCGGTAGGCGGCCGCTTTACAGCCGAGCAGAAAACGATTTATAATCTGGTGTTGGCAGCCCACGATTCGGCGATCGCCATGATCCGGCCGGGGGCGACCATCGCCGATCTTAATAAAAAGGCTGCGGCGGTGATCGGCAGCGGTCTGATCAGACTCGGATTGATGAAAGCGGGTGAGGAGGTGGCGAAATTCCTGCCGCACGGGATCAGCCACCAGCTTGGCCTCGAAGCGCACGACGTCGAGGGGAACGGTCCGCTCGCGCCGGGCATGGTGATCACCATCGAGCCGGGAATCTACATCGGCGCTGCCATGACTGGAGTGCCGGCCGCCTACCGTACCATCGGCATCCGTATCGAAGATGACGTCCTGGTGACGCCGGACGGTCGTCGGGTGCTCTCGAACGCCCCGCGTTCCATCGTCGAGATCGAAAAGCTGATGAAAAAGAAAGGGATCGCCAACCATCCGATCGGCTGATCCCTTGCTCTCTTTCAGCGCCGCGGGGCTCCATCCAGAGATCCGCGGCGCCTGCTTTTGGCCTTCCGCCGCTACCGCATCAAAGCAATCTTTCTGGTTTGCCTGATCCCCCCGGCTTGCATCACCCCGTAGTAAACTCCCGAAGGCACCACCTCTCCTTTTTGGTTCCGTCCTTCCCAGACCAAACGGTATACGCCCGCCGCCAGCTCGCCATCGACGAGGGTTTGCACCAGTTCGCCGCTGAGACTGAAGATCCGCAGCGCAGCGTACTGCCGTACGGGAAGCGCCAGCGTGAAGGTCGTTGACGCATTGAAGGGATTGGGATAGTTCTGTCCGAGTTCAATGTACTGCGGCAGCGCTCCTGAAGAGGCTTCCGCGACCCCGGTCCGATTGAGGATAAAATGCCAGCGGACCTCGGTGGCGAGCTTACCGTCGCTGACGCTGCCGGTGACGGTAAAAATCCCGTCCGCACTGGGTGCGAGCGTGGGATTGACGACCAGGGTGAGGGTCTGCTGGTGTTCCACGGTAACGTCGTTGACGCGCCACTCGAAGAAGAGGGGATCACCGTCGGGATCCAGCACGGTGTCGAATCCGAAGGTCAGGGAGGTCCCGGGAGCGACCAGGGTCAGCGCCGTATCGGCGGGCGAGTAGCCGGCGAGGAGCGGTGCCCGGTTGCTCTCCTGAAGATAGCCGATGAGCGACCAGAGGCTGGCGATGCCGCCGGCGGTTTGGCAGCTGAAATGACAAAGACCGGGAGAATCAGCCGGACGGACCTGAAAAAGCGCCTCGCCCCGGCCATTGGTGACCAGTATGGGCTGCGAAAGCACATGGCCGCCGTCCGGTGCGGTGATGCTCACCTGTTCTCCAGAAACCGGATTGCCATAGCGGTCGGTCAGCCGGATGGTCAGCTCCACCCCTCTCGAGCCGGGAAGTGCAACCCGCTGGCTGTCGGGGCTCACCTTGACCAGTGCCGCAGGTGCGTCCGGAGCCGCCGTGACCGTGAAGAGTAGGGGGGGCAATGGGGCATCACCGGCATAAACCTGGATTACGCTGGTGGTCGCCTGTTGCCCCAGCGACAGCAGGGCGGAGGCGAGGCCGGCGGCATCGCTCCGGGTGGCGAATTCCGGCGATCCGGAGAAATGGGCATCGCCTTCGGTCACCTTGAAGAGTACCGCCTGGTCGGCGATGGGATTGCCATTGGCGTCGCCCAGCTGGATGCGGAAAGGGGCAGCCAGAGGACGGCCGACGACACCGCTCTGCTGGTTGCCGCTGACAATAGCCCACTGCGCCGGTTGGCTGGCTGCAGCGGAGGCCTTGAAGGTCAGGGTGGTCTGTTCCAGTCCGCGAATGCGGGCCGTCAGGATATTGTTGTGGCGCCCGGCCACCGGCCCCACGCTCCAGAGGACCTGGCAATAGCCGGCGGTATCCGAAAAGACGCTGCATGCCGCCTTGCGGTTTACCAGTCCGCCGCCGGTGGTGATGGCCAGTTCCACAACCACGCCACCCTTGGGTTGCTTATTGTGGTCGAGGACACGAACCACCAGCGGCAGCGGCAAGGGTGAGCTGATGCGTCCGGTCTGGTCGTCGCCCGAAACATAGAGCAGTTGGTCGAGAAGAGCCGGGGGCTGGAAGCGCACTTGGGCGGTATCGGCCAGGGAAAAGTCGGCGCCCTTGATGAGCGCGTTGACGACTTTCAATTCGGCAGTGGTGCTGCGGAGCTTGGCCCGAACCTGTCCGTCGCGATCACTGAGCGAGTCGGACAGGCTGATGAAATTATGGGCGCCGCTGGCGGTGATATCAACCGTGTATCCCGCCAGCGGGCGTGAGGCGGAATCGCGCAGTTCGACGGTGATATCCGACCAGGCACTGCCATCGGCGATCACCGGCGTTGTGGCAGAAACCGTGCTCAGGGTGATTTCCGGCAGTACCGGCTGGGCCATCTCCATGAGCAGGGGAGCCCCCGCCAGGGCGCTCTCGCTATTGGTGCCGCTGATCACCAACTGGTTGAGGGCGCCGAGATAGCGGCCCAGGGTCCAGAAGGCAGAGGCGTTCCCCGCGGCATCGCTGATCACCACCTGCTCGCTCGCGCCAGCGAGAGTGCCTCCACCCGAGACGACTCTGAACAGCACGGCATAACCGGCAACCGGATTGCCGAAGCTGTCGCATACGGAGGCGACAATCGGGCTGGGCAGCGTTTTGCCGGGTGCACCGCTCTGGGCGAAGCCGCTCTGCGCGGTCATCCGGTAGGCTGCACCGCTGATGGACCTGGCTGTGAACGGGACCAGGGTGGTCAGCGGTGCCGTCCGGGCGGTCACGCTGATCGTGCCCGCGGTCGTTCCCAAGGTGAGGGCTGCGCGCGCCAGCCCCTGGGCGTCGGTAAGAACCGTAAGCGAGGATTCCCCGGAGATCATCGCAGCTCCCGATACGACGGAGAACTCGACGGGATAGGCGATGACCGCTCCGCCCTGGTTGTCCATCACCTTGACCACTAGTTCTTCAGGCAGGAGAGAGCCGGCTGTACCGGTCTGATCGTTGCCGGAGACCATCTGGATGATCGCGGCGGTCTGCGGGAGCGGATTGAATACGACGGTGGTGGTCATCAGCAGTTCAGCGCCCGGCACGCGCGCAAAGAGGCTTTTGCTGCCAGCTGTCGTGCTGGTCAGTCCCGCCGTGACCTGGCCGGCTGAGTCGGTCAGCGAGTCAGCCACAGTCAGTCTGTTCCCTGTGCCGCTGGCTGCGAGGCGGACGGGATAGCCGATGAGCGGCTGGCCAGCGGCGTCTCGCAGGGTGACGGTAATGTTCGAGACTTCACTGCCGTTGGCTAGGACGGGGGTTGTGGCACTGAGGGATGAGTGTGCGCTGTCCGGCGCGGCACCGAGCCCGGCCTCCACGATGAGGGGAGAGCCCGTCATGGGCAGACCGTTGACCATGCCGAAGATCTGGAGCTGCTGCGCGACGCCGTGATAGGGTCCCATGCTCCACTGAGCCATTGCCTTGCCCTCCGCATCGGTCAGGAGGCTGCGCGAGGATTGTCCTTCGAGGAGGCCATTGCCGGCCGTGACGGAGAAGAGGATGCTTTGACCGGCAACCGGATTATTGAATTCATCGCGGACCTGGACGATGATGGGGGCGGGGAGGCGCTGTCCGGGGGTTCCATTTTGCCCACCGCCGCTGACGAGCCGCAGGCTGCGGTTGAATGATGCGGTGGCGTTGGCGGTGAACTCGACCAGCGAATCTCCATGGATGGCGCGCAGCCGCTGGATCCCGACAGTCGGCCCCAGGGTCCAGTTGGCACTGATTCTGCCGGCCGTGTTCGTAGTCAGGGTTATGGACCCCTGACCGTTCACAGCCCCGCCGTCAAGCGTCTGCAAGACCACCGGCTCGTTGGCGACAGGGGATCCCTCCTTGTTGACCGCTTCGACGATCAGACTGGTGGAAAGCAGGCTTCCGGCATTACCGCTTTGATGGTCCCCGTTCACCTTGCGCAATCCGATGGTCGGCAGCGTCGCGGTGGCCGTAAAGGCGACGGGCGATTGCGCCGCTCCCTCCACGGCCGCCTGCAGGGCATAACTTCCGGCCGCTGATCCCAGACGGACATGGACAACAGCGAGGCCGGAGGCGTCGCTCTGCACCGGCTGCGGCTCAACGATCTGCCCAACGCCCTGGATGAAGGAAAAAGTGACGGGGATGCCTGCCTGGGCATTGCCGTCAAGATCAGCGACCTTGACCACCAAGGGCGCGGCGAGAGCGGCCCCGGTGTAGGCGCTCTGGCTGTCGCCCGAGAGTTTGCTCACCGCCAGGGCGGGACCCGGCACGTAGACGCGCGCATTGAACCAGATTGGCCCCGGCTGGCCGGGATAGCCTTTGCTGTCGCGGCCGATAAAAATGTAGCGGAAAAACTGATTCTGGCCGGACCAGCCCGTGCCGCTGATCTTGGGATCCATGATCAGGTTGCCGTCGACGTAAAAACTGATCCAGCTGGCTTGCCAAACCACTTTGAATTCATAGGTTCGCTTGTAGCTCCAGGTTGCGCTCTGCATCGCCCGGCCGTCGCTGCGGGTGTCCACCCCCCGGCTGGCGTAATCGATGCGGAACCCCGCCATGCCCGGACCGTCGGAATAGCCGGTGCCGGTGCGGTAGAGCCACCACGAACCCGTGTCGTATTGCGGCGATAAATACATTTCCAGGTGCGAGGCCATGCTGAGGATGTTCTGCTTGGCATCGACGTTCTGCGTGACCGGGTC
Source organism: bacterium (assembly GCA_035419245.1). Taxonomy (NCBI): domain Bacteria; species bacterium. Next base: position 145,881 of record DAOLSP010000003.1, read on the forward strand.
GAAGTTGGTGACGTTGATGACAAAGGTCCCTTCGGATGGCAGACTGGCCGGTAAAGTGATGATCAACTGGCTGTTTTGCGTCGAAGCCTTCCAGCCGCGGCCGGGTAAGAACTCACCCCCCTTGTTGGTCAGCAGGCCCATCCGGGTGGACGTGCCGCTGGTGAGGCTGTCCGAGTAGAGCAGGCGCTTGTGCTGCGGGATGGTTTGCGTCAGCGCAGTTCCCGCAAGGAGGAGGATCAGCAACATTGAGAGATTACGCATGTTATGCTCCGGAGAAGGAGAGAAGATCATCCCGCAAAAGGAAGAGAACCATAAGGATAGCTGTTCAATCTATACGGGCCGAACCCGCTGTTCGCGGAAAGCTGCAAAGGTCTTTGCAGGCTGGGAAAGGTGTGGCTGTGAACAGGAATCCGACTGCATGACATGAAGAGCGCGCAATCCGTTGCACCAGGTGGCTCAAAAATGCAATTGCCCGTTTTCATTATTGTAACCGGGCCGAACTCTGGAGGCGATAACCTCCATTAAATCAATGTGCCAAAAACTGGCCCGTTCTTTGCAGGGAGAGTCGCCGGGGAAGTGGAAAGGACGAATTCAATGAACCGGCACTCCGGCATGGAACGGGAGGTATCGACATGGCGTTACGCAGCATCAGGCATGGTATTCTAATTCTCTATGGGCTGATCGGGATCACGGCGGCGGCCGCCCAGCCCGTCTCCATGGTTCTCGAAATCGATGATCCCCTGGCCGGCGCGACCAAGGGGTCCCAGCGCGGCGGCAAGCTTACCGCGGCGGGATGGATCACCCAGACCGCATTCGATTATATCGAATACAAGATCCCGACCTGCGCCGCCGGCGAGGTGCAGTTCAAGGTAAAGGGCATCTTCGCCTCCAACGAGGTCTTTCCCAACGTCGGGTACGACCGCGACGGCAAGGCCGTCCCGGGTTCTGACAACGTCCATTATACCCTCTTCGGCATGTACGATCGGGATGACGACAACAGCTGGTACGGCTCGGTCCAGTGGCATAATCCCTACAAGACCGTCATGCATATCTATGGCTACACCGCGGGCGATCTCTTCAAGTGGAAGCGGATGAAACTGCGTCTCAACGTCGCCGCCTTCAACGGCGGGTATGAGGATGATCCGCATGCCTTCGAGGATCCGCCGGTCGGCCCCTTCGAATGGGAGAAGGCGCATGTCTACCAACACCGCCTGGTCTGGGGCAGCGGCCATATGACCTGGTACCTCGACGGAGTCCAGATCAAGGATTGGGACTATTCCAGTTTCGGGGTTGAATACGCTCCGCCGGACCACGTCCTGCGTCTCGGCTCCGGGCTTAACAGCCGCAGCGGCGGGTATGCCTCCCCGAACGGGCTGACCTATACCGATTTTAAGTTTTACCGTTACATAGACGAGACGCCGCCGATGGTGAAGGGGATTGAGCCCGCCTCCGGCAGCGGTGCCGTCGCCCCCGATGCGGACATCCTGGTCTATTTCAGCGAGCCGATGGACGAAAGCGCGACCCAGACTGCCTTCAGCATTACGCCGGCTGTTGCCGGCTCGTTCCGGTGGATCGGTTCGGCTCTGGCCTGGGAGCACAGCGCTCTGATGCAGGCTAATACCACCTATACCGTCAAGGTGGCCGCGACCGCGAGGGACAAGGCCGGTCTGGCCCTGACGGCGCCCTTCAACGCCACCTTCACCACCCGCGGCGAGCAGCTCACAGAGGTCGGCCGCTATGAGCCCTTCGAAGTGACCATCAAAGCCCCCGGCATCGGCGGCACCCGGCCCTATCGCGATGTCCGCCTCAAAGGCATTTTCAAGGGGCCGAGCAAGACCATCGAGATCGAGGGCTTTTGGGATGGAGAGGATATCTGGAAGGTACGCATGGCCCCGACCGAGACGGGCTCCTGGAGCTATCAGATAAGCGGCTCCTCGCCCGCCCTCAGCCGCAGCGGCACCTTCACCTGTGTCTCCTCGATGTCACACGGTTTCATCCGCACCAATCCTTCGCGGCCCTATACCTTCATGTATGACGATGGAACCGCCTGGCTCTGGAAGGGCGACACCAGCTGGCGCGGTTTCACCTCGCTGCTGCCCTATGACGGCCGCTGGAAGGAGATCATCGACCTCCGTAGTGCCCAGGGTTACACCGCCATGCAGTCGATCGTAAACAGCTATATCAACGGCCTTGGGTTCTGGAAGAACGAGGGCGGAACCTGCTTTGCCGAAGAGGGCGAAGTCAAGGATTACGACCAGCTCAATCCCGGCTATTTTCACTGGATCGACAAACGCATCGACTATGCCCTGAGCAAGGGGATCGTTCCGGTCATCCTCTTCTCCTGGGCGCAAGAGTATGTCAATTTCTCGTCGGATCAGTGGGAGAAATACCTCCGCTACCTGGTCGCCCGGTTTGCTGCCAAAAATGTCATCTGGGTGCTTTGCGGCGAGTACAATGAGATCCCCACGGATTACAGCCGTCCCACCAGCGAGTTCGCGGACTGGGGGGCACTGGTGAAAAAGTATGATCCCTATGACCATCCTATCACCCTCCATCCGACCGGCCGCACCAGCAGTGCCGAGTTCGGTGCGAGCAGTTGGATGGATGTGGTGATGCAGCAGACTCCCTATCACGCACGCGACATCCAGCGCGACCGGGTCTACAACAAGCCGGTGGTCAACGCCGAACTCGGCTACATGTATCCCGACCAGGATAATGCCGCCAGCCGCTTTGGTCTATGGGAGATCGTCACCACAGGCGGATACTATACCAATGGTTTCTTCACAACCTATGCCCCGGACAAGGGGGGCTACGATCCGGCGGCACTGCCCGAGGAGCAGCGCTGGGTCGAGTTTCTCAACAAGCTCATGGATCGCCTCCCCATTGCCGAAATGGAGCCCCATCCCGAGTGGACCAGCGCGGGCCAGCTGCTCGCCAAGCCGGGAGTCGAGTATCTCGCCTACAACCGTAATGGCGGACCGGTTACCATCGACCTGACCAAGGTGAGCGGAACCTTGCCGGTCGAATGGCTCGATCCCCGCGCCGGGGTCAGCCAATCCGCCGGCACCGTGACCGGAGGCGGAAAGCAGACCCTCACACCGCCCTTCAGCGGCGACTGGGCGCTCCATATCGGCGCGGGCTTGCGCGCGGATGACATTCCGCCCAATCCCCCCAGCGGGCTCCTGGGCAGCAACCGGACGATGCACAGCATCACCCTGTCCTGGAGCGCCCCTTCGGCCGCCTCCGATGGCGACAGCGCCAGCGGCTACGTGATCTTCCGCGATGGAGCGCAGTTGACCACCGTGACCGCGGCGACCTTCACCGATCAAGGGTTGGAGGAATCCACCTCGTACCGTTATACGGTCTGCAGCCTCGATGACGCCGGCAACAAGAGCAAAGCCGCTGAGTTGACGATCTCCACCACCGGCGACACCCAGGCGCCCCGGGTCACCACAGTGACGGTCGTCTCGGCGACCCAGCTTACAATCGCCTTCGATGAAAAGGTCGAGAGCGCCTCGGCCCAGTCCGTCACCAACTATACCGTCAGCCCGGCGGTGGCAGTCCTCGCCGCTCTGCTTTCCGCCGACGGCACCCAGGTCACCCTGACCACCGCAGCCCACAGCGCCGGGACGGCCTACACCCTGGCAGTCTCGGGGGTCAAGGACCTTGCCCGGCTTCCAAACACCATAGTAAGCCAAAGCTTGAGTTATCGCTTTGAAGCGACCCTTCAGCTCACCGAGCTCAGCCCGGCGACGTACCGGCTGGCGCAGCTCGGTGTTAGCAGCGCCTATTACACCGACCGCGACCTGAAGCTCGTCTCGGTCCCTGCAATCTGCCATGGCTTCACCTGGATCATGACCGAGAACGATGACAAGGAGCGCAGCGATGCCCACTGGCTTTCATTCCGGACCAATTTGGCGGCGACCGTGTTGGTCGCTTACGACAACGGCGTAAGCACGCGCCCCGCCTGGTTGGACGGATGGAGCGACACCGGGGCGGAGATCATCACCACCGACGATTCACCGCTCCATCTTTACAGCCGTACCTTTCCCGCCGGTGAGGTGGTACTGGGCGGCAATGAAGGGACCAGCAAGACCTCGATGTATCTGGTCCTGGTGAAAAAGAGCGAGGGCAGCGTCATCGATGCGACGCCGCCCTCGGTTCCGATCGGATTTGATTTTGCCGAATAGCCTCCATGGGGGGCTGTCCGTCGCAGAAGGCAGGAACGCGTATGGATTATACGTATGAACAATTAGCCAAGAAGGACGATGCGGAGCTCTTCGATTTTCAGCTCCAGTTTCCGCCGGATCATCGCAATTTTATCCTTGCGGGGCAGATTCTCGATGAGCGCAGCCAGCGTGCGCTGCTCTCAGTCGAGACCAGGTCTCTGGCGATAGCCATTGCAGCGCTGGTGCTCGCATTTGTCACCTTTGCCCTGTCGGTGCTCTGACCGAAGAAGACTCGTGCCCGGCGGCCGGCCACCTGGCCCGGCCGCCCACCCGCCGCTCGTTCTCGCGCTTGCCTGGCTGCTCACCCGCGGTCCCTCCCGGCCGCTCGCTCTCGCGCCCACGCGCCGCGCGCTCGTCCGCGAACTCGTGTACACACCCGGCCGGTGCCAACCCACGATTATCCCTCACCCTGATTATTGTCCGTCAGGACCCGCGTGGGGGAAGAAATCGGCGTAAATCTATGTTTTACATGGAAAATGGTTTTCTGACCTGTAGAGGAACCCAGCATGAGCGGATCGTTTTCGCGACTCAGACGTCCTCTCCATGCCATGCCCGATTTTATCGCTGACACACTGGTGCACCAAAGATGGATGGAAGCCTATCCCATCCGGCTGCCGTTCTACCGCAAAGTGGTATGGCATCCGTTTTCAGCGAGGAAGGAAAGGTTGTTTATGGCTGACGCGAACAAGCCTCTCGTTTTGCGAGGCATGGACCTGTTCAACCGGGCAGCTTGAAATGGACCCAACTTACGGGAGAAACCACCATGTCTACGCATCAGGTTTTTGCAATGAAATTTGCGAGGGTGTATACTCTGTACATCGCAAAAGCGGAGCGTAAAAATCGCACGAAAGCAGAGGTGGACCAGATTATTTGCTGGCTGACGGGTTACGACCAGGCCGGATTGCAGTGGCAAATCGAACGGGAAAATGACCTCGCAACCTTTTTTACTCAAGCCCCGGCCCTTCATCCGAACTGTGCGCTCATCAAGGGTGTCGTCTGCGGCGTTCGTGTGGAGGAAATTGCAGATCCGCTGATGCAAAAAATTCGCTACCTGGACAAGCTGATTGACGAGCTCGCTCAAGGAAAGAAGATGGAGAAAATCTTGCGGTAGTGACTCCGGGCGCCCTCAAATTGCAGCCATCACGGCGTTAATAATGCCTTGATGGAGTCGGCCGCAAGCAGTAAGGCGTGCGCCCAGTTCCGCCACCGAGGTAGTCGCCGGTGACCTCCTCGATCGCGCAATACTTGATCGCGCGTTGCAAGGGGTAGAGTCGGCCTTTTACCTCGTGCACTCGATGGGTTCATACGGCTCCTTCGTCGAGACCGATCGGCTGGCGGCGCGCAACTTTGGACGGGCTGTGTTGGTGGCGATCGCGGATGGTACGTCTGGAATTGGCTGTGGCGATCGCCGGGATTTATGGATTTGCTGGTGGGCGGGATCGGCATGCGCCGAGGACGGCCGCATCCACGGATACTTCACGTTGGCGATGCCGTCGATTTCTGGCGGGTTGAGGCCCTGGAACCCGATCGCCGCCTGCGCCTGGCCGAAGAAAAATGGCTGCCGGGACGCGCCTGGCTTGAATTCGAGGTCCTTGCATAGGGCTTTGAGACCATGATCCAGCAAACGGCCGTCTTCGACCCGATAGGATGTTTCGGCCGCCTCTATTGGTTTGCGCTGTACCCCGTGCGCCAACTGGTATTTACTGGCATGTTGCGCGGCATCGTCAATGAGGCGCAGAAAGGGGCCGGATTGGCAGCTTGAGGGCTATCCTGCAGCCCTGCAATATCCGGTACTTCGCAACCGGACCCGACGGCAGTGACCGGAACTGCTCTGGAATGGCTGCCCCGGCTGACGGGTTACGGCCAGGTTCTTTCTCCGCTCCGGCTATTTTACCAGGATCATCCGACGTGTTGTCGATAGTGTTCCGGCCTGCAGGCGGCAGAGATAAACGCCGGTTGCGAGTTCGGTAGCATCGAAAACGAGAGCGTGATTACCGGCAGTCATGGTTTGTCGCACCAGTGAAGCCACCACCCGTCCTTGCAGATCGAGCACTTGAAGGGTCACGGGCAAACGATCGGCGAGAGTAAAACGAAGGGTGGTTGCCGCATTGAACGGATTGGGATAATTCTGCTCCAGCCAAAAGGCTGATGGCTGGACTTGCCGGTTATCGGCAACTTTGGTGATATTAACCGGCTGACTGAATGGGGAGGTGCTTCCCTGCGCATCGGTGGCGGTGGCGGTGACGTGGGGACCGGTGCAGCGGCCCGTCCAGGAAAAAGCGCCGTCGGGGCCGGCGAGGGTTGAGCCCTCAAAGGTCAGACCTTCATCGGCCGGATCCGAAAAAATCTCAACCACGGCGTTAGGGAGTGTTGTTCCCTGCGCCCCATCCGGGGTGAGGCTGGTAAGCGGTGGCGCCTGATTGTTGTTGGCCCCGTCCGCCAGATAAATACCCTTTCCCGCGTTATCCGAAATCGTATTGCGCGTGATCGTATTGCCGAGGGCTTGTGCGCCAAGAACAAAGACTCCGGCGAACCGGTGGTGCTTGATGAGATTGTCCGGTCCAATACGATTCTTCGAGCCGGCTTCGATATAAATGCCCACCCGCTGATCCGCCAGCCCCCAGCTCCCCGTGTAATTGGTGCCTATCCGGTTCCCAGTGATCCAGTTCCCGCTCGACGAGGCGGTATAGATCGCGATCCCGTAATTGAGGTTTCCAGAAATGAGATTCCCTTCACCCGGTGCCGGCCCGCCGATGGTGTTCCCCTTGCTTCCCCAGAGATCGATGCCGCAATCGCGATTGCCGAGCGCTCCCAAACCGGTGCGATCGGTGCCGATATAGTTGCCGGTCACGCGGTTGCTATCCGCCTGAAAAAAGTAGATGCCCGCGAAACGGTTGCCGGAAACGACATTCCGCTCTTCGGCTGTGGAACCGCCGATCACATTGTATCGCGCCTGATTGTCCACATAGATGCCCGTCGTATTGGGTGAGGAGAGGGTATCCAGTCCGCTGAAATTGAGGCCGATGTAATTGCCGACGATGCGGTTGTGATGAGCAGCCGCACCGCTGATCCAGAGGGCATTCTGTGTCCAGGAGCTGATACTCAATCCTTTGATCAGATTATTCGCCGACAAAATGATAAGACCCGACCAGCGCCATCCCGACGATTGGCCATGATATCCACTGACCACCACTTCGGGTCCGTCGCTGTTGGTGTCCCCCTGATGCCGGGCCTGGCTGTCACCGTCTATCACCGTGCCATCATCGGTGATCTGGGGAAGAGGTGTATCCGGTTCAACGAACCAGCAGGAACCGTTGAACAGCCATCCGGTCTTGGGAATATTGAAAACAATGGTGTCGGGGCCGGAATGGCTGTTGGCATCCAGCATGGCTTGACGCAGCGAGCCGGCGCCGGCATCCAGGGTATTGAGCACAGTATAGGTTGCCGTATAACCACGGGTCATCCAGAAAAGACAGCCCGCTGCCAGGACTATCCACAGATGGTTAAGAGCATGACCTCGCATCGATTTTACTCCTTCCCGGAAAACATGCAAAGGATGGAATCACGGGGCAGTTTCAAACGATAACGGCCTTGATCTATCTTTTATTTCATGAGATCATCGACGCTCTCGCCGCAATGTCAAATCGCCGGTCAATCCTGACCGGCATCGGTCTTGCCACAAAGTGCTTGACCGCAACCTGGCAATCCCCTATATTAACCAGGGCAGGATGGACCGATAACCGAACCCCGGGTCGATGGTTTCCGTCGTAGCGGCTGACCGTCCAGGCAGAGGAAGGAGAAAGAGGGCAGGGATTCATCAGATCAGGACACCGGTATGAAAGGAAGAGCATCCATGCAAAGCATTCGCAGCAGACTCTTTATCTGGCTTATTAAAAACAGGCATTTGTTGAAGCTGAAATTGAAACCCGAAGTGGTTGACTCCAATTTTTCAGTGGCAAAATTCCGGGATGAAGTGGACCGTTCGACGGCCAAGCTGAAGCTGCCGAAAGATGTCACTGCCAAAAAGGAAAACATCAACACCATGACCGCTGAATGGATCCTTCCTGAGCATCCTGCTGCGGGGAAGGTGCTCCTGTATCTGCATGGCGGCGGATTTATTTCCGGTTCATGCCAAACACACCGGATGCATGTCGCCAAATTCGCATCGGGATCTCAATTAAACTCTTTGGTCTTTGATTACCGGCTCGCACCGGAGCATCCTTTCCCGGCCGCGCTCGACGACTGTGTTGCCGCTTATCAGTGGCTTTTGAAGGAAGGATACCAGCCTCAGGATATCCTGGTCGGCGGCGAATCCGCTGGCGGCACACTGACGCTTTCTCTCCTCCTGGCATTAAAGGAGCGGGGGATAGGCTTGCCGAAAGCGGCGTTTGCCATCTCGCCTGTCACCGACCTCAGATGCCTGGCGGACTCTTTCAAGTATAATGCACATAATGATATAGCGCCTATGGGGTCATGGGATTTATGGACTCAGCTCTATATTGGTGAAAACGATCCTACCCTGCCGCTCCTCTCCCCCTTGTTTGGCGACTATGCGGGGCTTCCCCCGCTGCTTATTTGTGTCGGGACGCATGAAATTCATCTGGATGATTGTGTCCATGTGGCTCAGAAAGCCCAGGCCCAGGGGGTGGAGGTAACCCTGACCCAATGGCCGCGGATGGTCCATGCTTTTCCGCTGCTCTCCCCGCTGTTTCCCGAAGCCAGGCAAGCGATGGCAGAGATTTGCGAGTTTGTAAGAAGCCATGCCAAGGCTTGAACGCGCCGCCTGAAGTGGCCTTACCGTCCGGGACGGGTCGATCGCAAAACCCCGACCCATCCCGCAAGAAATAAAGCCTGTACGCCTAAATCAAGGAGGATCCAGCCATGCTCCCCGTCGAAGAGAGAGAGGATGTGTTCCCCATTTGCCCCCATTGTGGTAAAGAACTCCTTAAAATATGGTGCCGGGAACTGGAAAGCTTCTTCGGCAAAAGATATATCTATTTTTGCCCCGACTGCAGGAAGGTGCTTGGCGTATCGCATCGCAAAGGATTCTGGATGGGATAGGATCCGGTGTAGAGGCTGACCGCCTTACGCGCGGCGTACAAACGGTCCCTCTTAACGGACCCGGCTTCTGCGGCAGGTTGCTGCCCCGGGATCGCCGAATTCCATAAAGTGATCGATGAGATAGCCTTTGCATGATAAATCTGCCAGGAAAAGGAGTACCCATGAAAAGCCGCTTGCTGATCCTTCTCATCTTCGGCCTGTTGTTGCAGCCGAGCGCAGCCGAGCGCAAGACCTCCATACGGGCCGCTGTGCCGGAGCGGGTGATCGCACTTGATTTTAACGCGGTGAAGGGCCGCTTCAATCCCATGTTCCGGGAATGCATCGGCGCCGGGCGGGCCAATGAAGGACTGCGGGCCGACTGGCAGCAGCAGCTGGCCTACGTAAAGCGAGAATGCGGCTTCCGGTATATCCGTATGCACGGCCTGTTGACGGACGATATGGGTGTGTACCGCGAGGACCGCCGGGGCAATCCGGAGTACAACTTTCAGTACATCGACCTTCTCTACGATTATATACTCAGCATCGGCATGAAGCCTTTTGTCGAACTGGGATTCATGCCGGAGGCCCTGGCGAGCGGCAAGCAGACCCTTTTTTGGTGGCACGGCAACGTCACGCCTCCCCGGGATTTTCAGCGATGGGAGGAGCTGATCCGCCGTCTCGTCCTCCATTTCACCGAACGCTATGGCGCGGATGAAGTGCGGAGCTGGTATTTCGAGGTTTGGAACGAGCCCAACCTCAATGCCTTTTGGACCGGAACCCAGGCGGAGTATTTCCGGTTATACCGGCACACCGTCCAGGCCATCAAGAGCGTGGATGCAGCCTATCGCGTGGGGGGTCCCGCCACGGCCGGCGCGGCCTGGGTGCCGGAGATGATCGATTTTTGCGCCAAGAATCAGCTGACACTGGATTTTATCAGCACGCACGCGTATGGGGTCAAGCAAGGGTACCTCGATGAATTCGGGAATGCCGGGACGGTTCTCGATAAAAATCCCCTGAGCGTCAGCGGGGATGTGCTCCGCTCACGCCGGGAGATCGCCGCCTCGGCCATGCCCCATCTGGAGTTGCATTATACGGAATGGAGCGCTTCCTACACCCCGGCCGATCCCATCCATGACAGCTATCACGAAGCGGCGTATGTGCTGGAAAAACTCAAGCAGGTGGGCGATGCGGCGAACTCGATGTCGTATTGGGTCTTTACGGATATCTTTGAGGAAGCTGGGCCCCGTTTCACTCCCTTCCACGGCGGCTTCGGCTTGCTCAATTACCAGGGCATCAGCAAGCCGGCTTTTTTCGCCTTTAGGTTCCTCAATCAGCTCGGAAATCTGGAGCTGGTCAACACCGATTCGTGCTCCTGGGCCTGTAAGGATGAAACAGGCAATGTCCAGGTGCTGCTCTGGGATTTCACCAACACCCATCCCGGTGATACGGTGAACAACCAGGAGTACTACATCCGTGATCTCCCGGCCAAAGCCAAGGGCAAGGTCAAGATTTCGGTCGCGGGGATTGCCGCCGGCCTCTACAGGCTGGAAATCTCCCAGGTGGGCTATCGCGTCAATGATGCCTATGCCATTTATCTGGCTATGGGCAAGCCCGCCCAGCTCACGCCGAAACAGGTGGAGCAGATCAAGCGACTAAGCGATGGCGCGCCGGTGGCGAACGAGCTGGTCGAAGTGAAGGCCGGCACTCCTTTTGTCACGGAAGTAGAACTTCGCGAAAATGATGTGTTTCTGGTCAGGCTGATCCGAGGGAACTGATACGAAGCGTGGCCGGTATCGCCTGCCGGCCGCACCTCTTCTCCGTCATGAGCAAGGTCGACGCGGAGGTGAAGGTGATGGTTTCTGCCTGTCCGGGAAGGGAGACGAAGGAGTATTCGGTGATCTCTCCCTCGAAAAAGCGGCTTCCTGGATAGTTGCGGAAAACCCCCAGCTGTTCCTTGACGGAAGGGCCCCGAACGGCCTACTTAAAGCAAGAAGCAAGCGAATTTTCTGCAGTCCTTGCGCCCTGTTCCGGACTGGTGCGTACCGTGTCCCGCGGATCCGCTAAAAATGGATTTGTAAATAATTAATTATTTACCTATATTTTTGCAGGATCAAACCCGCGGAATGGCACCTGTTGGCCCTGGTCATCCTTTCTCGGGTCGCACAGGGCATTTTTTTTATCCGGCCCGGCCGGTTCATTTGTTTCGGCAATTGCTGCTTCTTGACGCTACCTTGTAGTGAATGAGCGCTGCCGGTGCGCGACGGCCGCGCTATAGGGGAGCGAGAAGCCGGGTGGGACCGAGAGGGTGCCGGAGTGGCACCAGCCGGGTGGGCCCGAGAAACAGGTGTGGGGTGGAGGGAGAAGGGAAAAGGATGCCGACCCCGATCGGACATATGGCCGCCGGTGTCTTGCTCTTTCAGGCCGGCGGGCGTTCCTGGCGACACCAAACGCTCCTGGCGACGGCGGTGATGGTGTTCGCCCTGCTGCCGGATATTGATCTGGCCTTAGGGTTGCTCCTGGCAGGCAATGCCAACACCTGGCACCATCAGGCCACCCATTCCCTGATTTTCGTTGCGGCCGCTGGATGGTGCGGCAGCCGGATACTCAGGGAGAAGGGACGCTACGCTCCCCTCCTGATCGCCGCGGGCGTGCTCCATCTCGGCCTGGATCTCCTCGCCAAAGACACGACCGCGCCCTTCGGCGCACCGCTGTTCTGGCCTTTCTGGAGCGGTTATCTGATCTCGCCGATGCAAATTTTCTCCGATGTGCACCGTAGCGGCGAGGCGTCCTCCTTTTTACCGAGCTTGTTCAACATCCATAATCTGCATACGATCAGCATCGAACTCTTGGTGATGTTCCTCTTTTGGGGCCTGTGGTATCTCTGCAATCGACTGAGAAAGTGCTATGAACGCCTATAAGCAACCGGATCAAACCGAGACGCCCTATCTCTCTCTCGTCGTGCCGATCTACAACGAGGTCGAGAGTGTCGAGCGGCTCTGGCAGGCGATCGAGCCGGTGATGGCGGGGATCGGCAAGCCCTGGGAGGTGATCCTGGTCGATGACGGAAGCCGCGATGGCACGCGCGAGATCCTACGCCGCCTGGCCGCCGGGCATCCGCAGCTGCGGGTCATTCTTTTCCGAGCCAATTTTGGCCAGTCCGCGGCCATGGCCGCCGGCTTTGCCGCCACGCGCGGCGAAATCGTCGTTGCCATGGATGGCGACCTCCAGAACGATCCGCTCGATATCCCCAGCCTGCTCGAAAAGATGGACGAGGGCTATGATGTGGTAAGCGGCTGGCGCAAGCACCGCAAGGACAAGCTCGTCCTGCGCAAGGTGCCCTCAAAAATTGCCAACAAGCTGATCTGTTCGCTCACCGATGTCCGGCTGCACGACACCGGCTGCTCGCTCAAGGCCTTCCGTGGCGAGATGCTGCGCCGCATCGCGCTCTACGGCGAGCTGCACCGCTTCATTCCGGCCCTGATGCGCATCGAGGGGGCGGAGATTACCGAGCTGCCGGTGCGCCACCATCCGCGCCGCTTCGGCACCTCGAAGTACAATCTCAGCCGCACCTTCCGGGTGGTGATGGATCTGACCAGCATCCGCCTGCTGATGAAGTACCTGGTCAATCCTCTGGTCTTCTTTTCGGCCTTGATGTTCTTCTTTGTCGTTTGCGGCATCGTCAGCCTGGTGTCTCTGCTCTACGCGGTGCTGGTGCGCGGTTCTGCGCTGGCGGAGATGAACATCCTGCTCACCCTGACGGTGGTCTTCTGGACGGCCGCAGCGCAATTCCTTTTTTTCGGGCTGATCGGCAAGCTGATTGTCAACACCGGAACGCGCAAAACTTTTCTGCAAATCGGGCAATAAGCCGTACTTTTCAGTGCCAAACTCTTATCAGGATAGGCCTTCAATGACCATGCCAGCAAGTGGACAGAACCGGATCGAGAGCGCAGCGAGCGGGCAGCGTCCGCAGGGCACCGGGCCGGCGCTTTTTTCGGTCATCGTTCTGACCCACAACAACCGCGATGAGATCGCCGGACTGCATGAGGAAATCCTTGCCGCTCTGACCGGCCGGCCGCAGCCGCACGAGCTGATCTACGTCGATGACGGCAGCACCGACGGCACCTGGACCGAGCTGCTCCGGATCAGCCGCGCCAACCCGCAGGTCAAGGTGGCGCGGTTGCGCTCCTCCTTTGGTGAGGCTTCGGCCCTGGACGCCGGGGTGCAAATCGCCACCGGGGCGGTGCTGCTCTATTTCACCTGCCGGGTGCGCATCAAGCCCGCCGACGCGCTCGATCTGCTCAGCCTGATCGAGGCCGGGGAGGACGTGGTGATCGGCGTCCGCCATCCCCGGCGCGACTCGGGGCTCAACCGGATCGTCTCGCGCGCCTTCAATGCCCTGACCAACCGCATGACCAAACTGCATCTCCACGATGTCAACAGCGGCGTCCTCGCCCTGCGACGCGAGGTGCTCGATCATGTCCCCTACTATGGCACCCTCAACGCCTTCCTGCCGGTGCTGGCGCAGCGCCAGGGCTACCGCATCGCGGAAGGCCGGGTCGAGCAGCTGCCGGGCCACTTCGCCCAGTCGCTCTATCCAAAGAATTATCTGCGCCGTACCCTCGATCTGGTGAGTGTCCTTTTCCTCAGCAAGTATTCGAAAAAACCGCTGCATTTCCTCGGCTTTATCGGCGCCCTTTTCACCCTGACCGGCGCGGCCATCAATCTCTATCTTTTCATCTACCGTATTCTCGGCTTCGGCGGAATTGCCGGCAAGCCGATGCTGCTGTTGGGATCGATCCTCTTCATCATCGGCATCCAGATGATTTCAATCGGACTGCTCGCTGAAATGATCATCTTTACCCACGCCAAGGAGATCAAGGATTACAACATCGAGGAGATCATCAACTAACCCGTGAAGCTGATCATTCAAATTCCCTGTTTCAACGAGGCCGAGACCCTGCCGGTCACCCTGGCTGAACTGCCGCGCACGATTGCCGGGATCGACAAGATCGAGATTCTGATCATCGACGATGGCAGCAGCGACGGCACCGCGGAAGTGGCGCGCCGTTGCGGCGTTCATCATATTGTCCGCGTGACCAAGAACAAGGGGCTCGCCAATGGCTTTATGGCCGGGCTGGATGCGGCGTTGCGCCTCGGCGCCGACATCATCGTCAACACCGATGCCGATAACCAGTATAACGGCGCGGACATCGTCCAACTGGTGCAGCCGATCCTCAATGGCCAGGCCGAACTGGTGGTCGGCGACCGCCAGACCGACGACATCGTGCATTTTTCCTGGATGAAGAAGCGGCTGCAAAATCTCGGCAGCTGGGTCGTGCGCCAGGTCTCGGCCACCGAGATTCCGGATGCCACTAGCGGATTCCGCGCCCTCTCGCGCGAAGCGGCCCTGCAGATGAATGTCCTCTCGCGTTTTACCTACACCCTTGAGACCCTCATCCAGGCCGGCAAAAAGAACCTCGCGGTCAGCCATGTACCGGTGCGCACCAACTCCAAGCTGCGTGACTCGCGCCTATTCAAGGGCAACTGGAACTATATCAAACGTTCGATCGCCACCATCACGCGCATCTACACCATGTATGAGCCGCTCAAGATGTTCTCCTACATTGGCGGTGCCATTTTCGGAATCGGCTTTCTCATCGGCCTGCGTTTTCTCTATCTTTATATCACCACCGGCGGCGCCGGCCACATCCAGTCGTTGATCCTCGCCGCGGTTTTGCTGATGATCGGCTTCCAGGTCTTCATCATCGGCCTGGTAGCGGACCTGATCGGCTTCAACCGTCGCCTGATCGAGAGCGCCCTCTATCGCGTCCGCCGCCTCGAACTGACGGCAGAACAACACACCGATCAGCCAGGTGAGAAGGCGTGAGACCGCGCATCCTCTTTGTGGCGGGGCGGGAACTCTCCTACTCGCGCACGCATATCGTTTATAATGCTCTGCTCGGACAGGGTTACGAGGTGGTTGGCTGTTTCCCTCCGAACCGCTCGTTCAGGCACTATCCGCGCTTGGTCTGGCGGGCGATACGACTGGCGCGCCACTGCGACCTGGTCCTCGTTGGTTTTTACGGGCAAATCATCCTGCCCTTGATCCGGCTCTTTACGCGCAAGCCGCTGCTCTTCGACATGTATATCACCACCCTGGATACCATGGTCTACGACCGCGGCAAGGCACGACCGGGTTCGTTGCGGGCCCGGCTCTACGGTTGCAGCGACCGTCTCACCTACAAGCTGGCGGAGCGGACGGTCCTCGAGACGCAGGCGCATATCGACTGGTTCTGCGACGTTTTCAAGGTCAAGCCGGAGCGGATGCGGCGGATCTTTCTGGCGGTGGATGAGACCAAGATCTACCCGCGAGAGGCGCCGCGCGAGGAAGGACGGTTCCTCGTCCATTTCCACGGCGAGTATGCTCCCTTCCATGGCATCAAATACATCCTCCTGGCGGCCCATCTGCTTCGGGAGGAGCGCGATATCCTCTTTCAGATTGTCGGCCGGGGGATCACCTACGATGAGGATCGTGCTCTGGCCGCAGAATTGGGACTGGAAAACGTGCGCTTTTACGACACCGTCCCTTACGCCGAGCTGGCGAACATGATGGCACGGTCGGACCTCTGCCTGGGTATCTTTGGTGACAACGACCGGGTGCTGCGGGTGACGACCAACAAGGTGGTCGAGTCGATCGCCATGGCCCGCCCCCTGATTACCGCGCGCAACGAGCCCGTGCAGGAGCTGCTGACCCATGGCGAGAGCGCCTGGCTGGTCGATCGCGCCAATCCGCGGGCGCTGGCCGACGCTATTCTCCAACTCAAGGCCGATCCGGCATTGCGGGCGCGTCTCGCTGCCGGCGGTTATCGTGTTTTTCAGGAACATTGTACCATGCCGCGTCTCGGCGCCGGATTCGCGGCCCTCATCGAGGAAATGACGAACCATGAAGGTTGATTTCACCCAACTGGCCGGAAAAAAGGTTCTGATCACCGGCGGCCTCGGTTTCATTGGCAGCAATCTGGCCCATCGTCTTGTACACGAGGGCGCTGCGGTGACCATTCTCGATGCCTGCCTCGATCCTTACGGCTGGAATCCTGCCAATATCAAGGAGATCAAGGATCAGGTCCAGTTCGTCAAGGGCGATATCCGGGATTACACCCTGCTGGAGAAGCTGGTCCAGGAGAAGGACTATATTTTTCATCTTGCTGCCCAGGTCGGACGCGAGATTTCGATGGCCGATCCCTGGCTCGATGTCGATATCAATTGCAACGGCACCATCGCTCTGTGCCGGGCCGTGGCCGCGGTCCATCCCGCGGCCAGAGTGGTCTATGCCGGCAGCCGTGGCCAGATTGGCGAGCCGATCTATCTCCCGGTTGACGAGAACCACCCCGACCATCCGACTGATGTCTATGGCATTAACAAGCTTGCCGCGGAGAAATATCTCTTTCTCTACAGCAAGATCTATGGCTTTACGGCGGTCTCGCTGCGCCTCAATAACGTGTATGGGCCGCGCTGCCAAATGCAGCACGGCTATTATGGCATTCTCAACTGGTTCATACGCAATGCCATGCAGAATACACCCATCACGGTTTACGGTGACGGACAGCAGACACGGGATTATGTTTACGTCGAGGATGTGGTGGACGCCTTTGTGCGCGCCGCCCTGGTGCCGGAGACCAACCAGCAGATTTATATGATCGGCTCGGGCATCGAGACCGTGTTCCTCGATATGGTCAAGGCGGTGATCGCCGGCGTCGGCCAGGGCCGCTATGTGCACATTCCGTTTCCGCCCGAGCGCGAGAGCATCGACATCCGCAAGTTCGTGGTTTCCTGCGACAAGATGACTGCAACGACCGGCTGGCGGCCGATGGTGGAGCTGGCCGAGGGTGTAGCGCGCTGCGTGGCGTTTTACCGCGAGCGCTATGACGAGTACATCAAGAAGGGGGAGTAAGGCTGTGATGACCGAATCAGACCAGGAGCGGCTGCAGGGGCTGCAGCCGGGCGCGAAGATCGCGCTTTTTCTCAATGCCTTTCCCGCGCTCTCCGAGCGCTTCATCGTCAACGAGGTCGCGGGACTGCTCGCGCGGGGCCTGGAAGTAATCCCCTATGCGCTCAACCGACCGCAGGCAGGTTTCGAGAACCTCGAGGTGCCGGAGCTGGCCGCCAAGACGCACTATCTGCTCTCTTCCCTGCGTCCCAGTTATCTTATCAGCAGCCATCTCGGCTGCCTATTGCGCCACCCGGGACGCTACCTTAGAACGTACTTTTTTGCGCGGCGTCATCGCACCCGCGGGGTCTCGCTGCTGCGCACCTTGCTGCGGGCGGCGTGCAAGCGGGAGCTGACCAAGGTACAGCGGCAGAATGTGCTGCTCAATTTTGTTCTGATTGTGCCGGTAGCGCGGCAGATGCGCGCGGAGGGGTTCACACTCGTCCATGCCCATTTTGCCGATTCAGCCTCGACTCTGGCGCTGCTGGCGGCGATGATACTCGACCTTCCCTTCAGCTTTACGGCGCACGCCTATGATATTTTTACGCCGCAGGTGATCTTTACGGAAAAGCTCAAACGGGCCCGCTTCATCATCACCTGCACACAGTACAACCGCACCTATCTTGTAGATCAATATGGCACGGAGGTCGGCGCCAAGATTTTTGTCAATTATCATGGCCTCGATCTGGAAAAGTTGCAGCCCGGGGAGCGCTCCGAGGGTGGAACTCCGGTCCTGCTCTCGATCGGCCGCCTGGTACCTAAGAAGGGACTCGGGGTGCTCCTGCACGCCTGCCGGATCTTGCGGGACCGGGGAGTCGATTTCCAGTGCCGCATTGTTGGTGACGGGCCGGAGCGGCCGCGGCTGGAGATGTTCATACGCCTCAACCATTTGATGGACCGGGTGGAGATCACCGGTTACCAGGCGCCCAGTGCGGTCCTTGATGAATACCGCAGCGCCGCCGTTTTTGTGCTTCCCTGTGTTATCGAGGAGGACGGCAACCGCGACGGTATTCCTAATGTCCTTGCCGAGGCGATGGCGATGGAGCTGCCGGTCATCTCGACGGGGGTCTCGGGCATCCCCGAGCTGGTCGAGAAGGGGGTGAGCGGACTGCTGCTCGAGGGCTCCGAGCCCGAACTGCTGGCGCAGACGATCCTCGAGGTGCTCGAATCCCCGCAAATGGGCCGGCGTCTTGGCAAGGCGGCGCGGGCGCGGGTGGCGGCGATTTTCGACTCCCGCCGCAAGCTGGATGAACTTGCTGCCTTTTTCCGGCAGCAGCTGCTGGAGCTGGCGGCTGCGAGCGATGGAAAACGCTGACCGCATCCGCTTGATCGTTCACGGCGATGATTTCGGGCTCTCGGCGGCGGTCAACCGCGGGATCTGGCGGGCCTGGCGCGAGGGCATCCTCACTTCAGCCTCGCTTGCGGCCAACGGCGCAGCCGTGGAAGAAGCCTGTGCCCTGGCGGCGGGCTCGGAGTTGGAGCTAGGCGTGCACCTCAATTTGACCACCGGCTGGCCGCTGCGCCCGGCGGCGGCGGTGCCCAGCCTCGTCGATGGATCGGGCCGGTTTCCGGGAAAGTGGGGGATGGTGTACCGCGCCCTGGCCGGGCAGCTCGCGCCGGCCGAGCTGGCCGCTGAAACAACTGCCCAGTTCGAGCGGCTCGCCGGCCTGGGGGTGCGCTTCAGCCATATGGACAGCCATCACCATCTTCACCTTCTGCCGGCGGTGGCGGCAGTCGCCTCCACTGCAGCCAAAGAGGCCGGAATCGGCTGGGTGCGGCGGGTGCGCGGCGTGGGCGAGAGCGACTGGCAGGGCAGCGGCTTGATCGGACGGCTGCAGCAGGCGACGCTGGAGCGCTGCAGCCGGCGCTGCGAGACCGTTTATCAGGGCTTCAGAAGCGCCGATGTTTTCTTCGGTTTGTCCTGGTACCTGGACCCCGGCCGCGGCAACGCTGCGCACCGTCTGGTGCGGGCCTTGCATCCCGGCTGCAATGAATGGATGTGCCATCCGGCACATTTTTCTTCCGGTCCGGCTGCAGGAAGCGCTGCCGCCCGCCGCCAGGCCGAATGCAATCTGCTTTGCGATCCCGGTCTGCGCCGGCTTCTCGAAACGGCCGGCATCGAGCTGACGACCTTTGAACATTGAAACGGAACCACCGTCTATGAGCGAACTCGTGCAAAAGAAACTCTCTTCCCTCTCCATCTTTTTCCCGGTTTATAACGACTGGGGTACCATTACCACCATGGCCGCCCAGGCCATCATCACGGCCGAAAAGATCACGAATGACTATGAAGTTATTCTCGTGGATGATGGCAGTGAGGAAAAGACTCAGGAGATCCTTGACTTCCTCGAGAGCCATTTTCCGCAAATCCGCGTCATCCATCACGAGCAGAACCGCGGCTACGGCGGCGCCCTGCGCACCGGCTTCCGCGAGGCGCGCAAGGAGTTCGTCTTTTATACCGACGGCGATGCCCAGTACGACGTACGCCAGCTGCTGCTTCTAGCCGAAGGGATGAACGAGAACATCGACGTGGTCAATGGCTTCAAGATCAAGCGCCACGATCCCTATTACCGCGTACTGCTCGGCAAGATCTATCAGTACACTTCCAAGTTCCTCTTCTCGCTGCCGATCGAGGATGTGGACTGCGATTTCCGTCTAATGCGCCGCAGCATTTTCGACCGCTTCGAGCTGAACTCGAACAGTGGCACGATTTGCGTCGAGATGATTCACAAGATGAGCCGTAGCGGCTGCCGTTTCGCCGAGGTGGGAGTCAACCACTTTTTCCGCGCGAGCGGCAAGTCGCAGTTCTTCAATTTCGTACGCCTCTATCATGTGGCGCGTGACTATTCCAGACTCTGGTACCGCCTGGTGGTGCGCAAGGAGGGCCTCCATGCCCAAGCGTGAGCAACTGCCGCCGAAATTCCGCGGCAAACGGTGCCTGATTACCGGCGGTCTGGGCTTCATCGGCAGCAATCTCGCCTATCGGCTGGTCGAATATGGCGCCGAGGTGCTGATCGTCGATTCCCTCATCCCCCAGTATGGCGGCAATCTCTTCAACATCCAGGGCCTCGAGAAGAAGGTGCGGATCAATATCGCGGACATTCGCGATCAGCACGGAATGAACCATCTGGTCAAGGAACAGGATTTTATCTTTAATCTTGCGGGCCAGGTGAGCCATATCGACAGCATGGAGGACCCCTTCACCGACCTCGATATCAACTGCCGTTCGCAGCTTTCGATTCTCGAAGCCTGCCGCCACAACAATCCCGAGGTCAAGATCGTCTTCGCCGGGACGCGGCAGCAGTATGGCAAGCCCGACTATCTGCCGGTCGACGAAAAACACGCTGTGCATCCAACCGACGTCAACGGCATCAACAAAATGGCCGGCGAGTGGTATCATATCCTCTATAATAACGTCTATGGCATCCGCGCCACCTCGTTGCGCCTCACCAACACCTACGGGCCGCGCCAGCTGATGAAACACGGCCGGCAGGGCTTCGTCAGCGTCTTCATCCGGCAGGCGATCGACGGACAGAAGATCCGCATCTTCGGCGATGGCAAACAGATCCGCGATTTCAATTTCGTCGACGATGTGGTCGACGCCTTTTGCCTGGCGGCTGCTTTCGACGACTGCAACGGCAATATCTACAACCTCGGCGGCGACGAGCCGATGATGCTCGAGGACTTTGTCAAACTGCTGCTGGAGATCGCCGGCGGCGGTGCATACGAGATCGTCCCCTTCCCCGAGGAAAAAAAACGGATCGACATTGGTGATTTTTACGCCGATTACCGCAAGATCCGAGCGGTTCTGGGCTGGCACTACCGCACCTCCATGAGGGAGGGGCTCGCTCAAACCGTGGCCTATTACCGGAAACACCGGGAGCATTACTGGGGGTAGTAACGCACACAGCAGCGCGGGGGCGGGAGAGGTAACGGGATGGATACTATACGGGACCAAAACAAACTGGACAGTCTGGCCCGGATCCAGTCGCGGCTGCGCGCACGCTGGTTCTTCGGGGTCCTGTTCATCCTTTTTGCCCTCTTCATTCTGCTCCATTTCAACCATTTTCTCGTGCCCGAGAGCGATTTCTTCGACTATGCCGAGAAGGCGGTCCAGCTGCGTCACCTCGAATGGCCCGACAACTTTAAACGTCCGCCGCTGACCTCGCTGTCCATCGCTTTCATCTCGCTGCTGATCCCGGGCAAGTATGCCGAACTCTATGCAGCCGAACTCATTTCGGCGGTTAGCGCCCTTTTTTCACTCTGGTTCCTCTGGCGAATTGCACGTTTTTTGATCCCCTCCGCTGCGCCCTGGGTGGTCTGGCTCTGGGCGCTGCATGCATCGACCCTGAAACTGGCGATCAAGCCCAAGGGGGAGTTCCTTTTCACCTGTCTGCTGCTCTTGGCCTTTGTTCGTTTCCTGAGCCGGGACTGGCGCGCTTATGGCGCCGGCTTGCTCTCCTCGATGGTCCGTTTCGAGGGGGCGATGGGGATCGGGGCCTTTGGCCTGGCCGATCTGATTTACAGCCGGCGGCGGATCCGGACCCTGGCGCTCACCGTCCTTTCGGGATCGTTTCTGGTTGCCTGGGGCTTGCTTTCGAGCGGCGGCGAGGGTGGCGGCAGCAGCTATGCCGATTATTTCACTCACTGGCAGCCAAACTGGAGCTTTTTCCCTGCATTCTGGGCGGAATGGCTCGGCTTCATCCCGCTCGGCTTGTACCGATTTGCGGCGGTTGTGGCGGCGCTGCTCGTTGCGGCCGGCGTCTACGAGTTGCGGCGGCGCGATCCGCGGGCGACCCTGGCGCTTCTCGTCTATCTCGCCGGTTTTGCTGCGCTGCATGTCATTTGGCCCTTCCCCGGCGCCGATTATCTGGTCATGGGCGCCTGGGTGCCCTTGATCTTCCTCGCCGCCGGCGTACTCGCTGCGAGTCGGGTGGGGCGCAGGCTGGCGCAACAACACGGTTTGGCGCTGTCCGGTCCGGCGCGATCGGGGATTGTGCTGACGCTGGCGGCTGTCGTCGCGGTGCTGACACTCCTGCTGGTGCTGCGGACCCGCTTTCCTTTCCCGCAGTATCAGCCGCCGATGGGCTGGGTCGCCCTCGCGCTCGTGCCCTTGGCCATCTATTACGCGCCGCCGCAGCGCTCCGCTGTGGCGGCGGCCCGCTTCCTCGCGGTGCTGACTCTGGCGCTCTTTCTCGGCTTTCGTCTCTTTTCGGTCGCAAGGGCGGGGCTATTCGACGTTTACTACACCAAAGCCGAATTTCGCCTCATCGGCGAATGGTTCGAGCAAAATTATCAAAACGGCGACCGGCTGCTGGTCTCCCAGCCCAACATTGTCGCCTATTATACCGGCCTTGACACCCGGCGTGATTTTGTCAAGCTCTCCGACGCACCCAATCTCCCGCCCGCGGAACTCCACGCCTGGATGCGCTCCCAGGGCATCACTCATGCCGCCTGGATGAGTTACAGCGAAAAGGCCGCGAAGAAAGGGGCCTGGCATCAGTGGACGGTCAAAAACCGCGGCTTGACCACCCTCGACTTTCTGGGCGAGGAGGGTAAAAGCCCCGGGTTTGTCCTCATAAAAAGTCTGGCGGCGGGGCCGCGGCGCGCCACCATCTATGGCGTTCTGAACGAATATAAATAACGGATTGCACCCATGCAGGTACCTTTTGGCGATTTGACTCGACACTACGCCGCCATCAAGGAAGAGATCGATGCCGCGGTCGGCCGTGTGCTCAGTAGCGGCTGGTTCGTCCTCGGACATGAAGTTCAGGCCTTCGAGGAGGCCTTCGCCCGCTACCTCGGCGTCCGGCACGCTATCGGCGTCGGCTCGGGCACCGAAGCCTTGCACCTGGCCCTGGTTGCCAGCGGCGTGAAATCCGGCGACGAGGTCATCACCGTGCCCAATACTGCGGTGCCGACCCTCTCGGCGATCTCCTTCGCCCAGGCGGTCCCGGTGATGGTCGATATCGATCCCGATTCCTTCTGTATCGACGCCGACCGCCTCGAGGAAAAAATCACCCCGCGTACGCGCGCGATCATCCCCGTCCATCTCTACGGCAACGCCTGCCGCATCGAGGCCGTGATGGCCTGCGCCCGCCGCCACAACCTTGCCGTCATCGAAGATGCCTGCCAGGCCCACGGCGCGACGTGCAACGGCAAGGCAGCAGGCACCTTCGGCGACTACGGCTGCTTCAGCTTTTATCCCAGCAAGAATCTCGGCGCCTTTGGCGACGGCGGCATGGTCGTCACCGATGACGACGACCGGGCGCAGCAAATCGTCCTCCTCCGCAACTATGGCCAGATCGAGCGCTATTATCACGAGATCAAGGGCTTCAATAGCCGCCTCGACGAGATGCAGGCGGCGATTCTGCACGCCCAGCTGCCCCATCTCGATGCCTGGAACCGTCGCCGCCGCGACATCGCCGCCCTCTACGGCCGGGCCATCACCAATCCCGGCATCACTCTGCCGCGCCAGCAAGAGGGGAGCGGACACGTCTTCCATCTCTATGTCGTGCGCTGCGGTCGGCGCGACGCGCTGCGCCGCCATCTGGCCGATCATGGCATTGGGACCCAAATTCACTACCCGGTCCCCTGCCACCTGCAGAACGCCTACCGGGATCTGGGGCTCGGCCCCGGCACCTGCCCGATCGCGGAACAGTACGCTGGGGAGGTGCTCTCCCTGCCGATCTATCCGGAGATGCGCGACGAGGAGGTGCTCCATGTCGCCGGGGTCATCAACCAGTTCGAGGGATGATGAGGACCTTCCTGGAAACCCTCCACAGTAAAACGGGCGCTGCCGTCCGCGGGCTGGCACAGCAGCCCACGCTGCTGATGCTACTGACTCTGGCCGCTGGGGCCCTCTTGCGCCTGCTGTTGATGCAGGTGCGCTGGATCAATCCGGATGAGGGAGCGCATCTGCTCGACGGCCGGCTGGTCTGGCAGGGGCTGCAGCCGGTGATCGATTATGGCTCGCGCCAGCCCCTCTATGCCTATCTGCTCGCCCTCTTCATCAAGCTTGGCGGCGCCACCCTGAACGCGGGGCGCCTTCTGCCCCTGCTTGCCTCGCTCGGCAGCGGCTGGCTGATCTACCGCATCGGGACGCGCCTGTATGATCCTCTGCGCGGCTGGCTTGCTGCGGCCGTCTACCTCTTTCTGCCGGGCGTCCTGATCTGGTCGACGGTGGTCAAGACCGAGATGCCGGCGGTGTTTCTCTGCCTGCTCAGCGCCTGGTTCCTCTTACGCGCTCTGCACGAGAGCGGCCTCTGGAGTTTTTACCTGCTCAGCGGCATCGCGGCGGCCCTGGCCTGGTATGTGCGCCAGTCCACCCTCTATCTGCCCCTGGCGGCGGCCCTCTTTCTGCTCTTCGCTACGGGTTCTGATTTTCAAGGCCGCTGGCGCGCCCTGGGCCTCTTCGTTGCGGGGTATGTCGGGACCTGCCTGCTCGCCGCTCTCTATTACTGGGGTCCGCTGAGCGGAAGGGAGCTGCTCTTTTCGCAGATCAATCCCCTCAATCTAGTCTGGAACCGCCTTGCCCATACCCTGGGCATCCTGCCGGCGCAGCAGCGGGTAGTCGACAGCGAGGGATTCCGCATCCTCGATCAGGATCCTGCGTATACCCTGGCCGCCTGGCGGGACTCGATCCTCTTCTCGCTTTTCATCATCGCCGCCGCCCTGGGCAGCCTGCGCCGGCCAGGCGGTGCAGCCGCCGGGCGTACGACCGCCGGCGAAGAGCGGTTCCGGAGGTTCATCGGACTCTGGCTGGTGATCCTGGTGCTGGCTTACGCGTTTCAATCCGTTTCGCGCGGCTTTTACACCCAATATTTCCTGGAAGCTCTGCCGGCTCTACTGCTGCTCGGTATCAGGGCGCTGCCTGCGGTTCGGCCGGCCGGCTGGATCACCCGTTTTGCCCTGCTCGGGTTACTCTACGGTGTCCTTTTCGCCTGTTTCCGCCTTGCCTGGAGGCTGCCGCTCCACTGGCTGGCGGTCGTGGGACTGGGTTTGCTCTTCGCCGGCGTGGTGCTGGGTTTGGAAGCCCGCCACCGGCGGCGGCCGCTGCGCTTCGGCGCCCTTCTGTTTGCTGCGGCCTTTTTTATCAGCGCGGCCTGGTCCGGCCGGCTGATTACCCCGCGCTATGAATGCGTCTGGCCGCCGTACACCCTGGATGAAGTGGTCCATCTGCTCTGCCACGAAGGCAAGCCGGCAGACCAAGTGCTCAGCGGCGGGATGGTATGGACCTACGCCGCGGGAATGCAGCCCTACGAAATGGTCTCGCACCCGACGATCTATTATATGAAATACGATGCCGGATTCGAGGCCCGTTTCACGGCCCACCCCCCGGCCTTCATCGTCCTAGATGGGTATACCGAAAAGAAATTCTACCGCTACTGGGATTTTATTCAGGACGCTCTCACCCGGGAGTACTACCGGGTCGGTGCAGTCGGCGGCACGAAGCACGCGGTCGAGGTCTGGCGCCTCCAGGAGGAACCGGCCGCCGCCGAGCCCGGACAGGCGGCCCTGGAACCGGCATGGCTAAGCGGCGCGGCCGACCGGCGGGAGACCGCACCAGACCGGCAAGTGGAAGGGGGGCGGATATGAAGATCGCCATCATGGGCATCCGCGGCATCCCGGCCAACTATGGCGGCTTCGAGACCTTTATCGAGCAGATGGCGCCGCGGCTTGCCGCCCGCGGCCATGAGGTCACGGTCTACGGGCGCAGCAACATCATCGACTATCACGAGCCCTGGTACAAGGGGGTGCGCATCCGCATCCTGCCGACGATCAGCCACAAGTACCTGGATACGGTCGTCCATACTCTGGTCTGCACCCTTGTCAGCTTTTTCAAACGCTATGATATGGTCTTCATCTGCAACAGCGCCAACGCCGCCTTTTGCATCCTGCCGCGGCTGATGGGCAAGCCCGTCGTGCTCAACGTTGACGGCCTCGAGTGGAAACGGCAGAAATGGAACTGGGCCGGCAAGGCCTTCTACCGTATCTCCGAATTTCTCGCCACCTTCACCGCCACCGCCCTGGTCTCCGACGCGCGCGAGGTGCAAAATTACTATCTTGAAAAATTTGCGAAACCATCGACCTATATCCCGTACGGCGCTCCGGAAACCCCCTGCGAGACCACCATCATCCTGGACCAACTCGGGCTCAAACCGCGCGAGTATGTGCTCTATGTCAGCCGTATGGAGCCGGAGAACAATGCCCACCGCGTGGTTGAAGCCTTTGAGAAGGTGACGACGGCCAAAAAGCTGGTCATGGTCGGCGACGCGCCCTACAGCAGTGCGTACATCGCGCAGCTGCGCGCCACGCAGGATCCGCGCATCCTCTTCACCGGATATGTCTTTGGCCAGGGCTACCGCGAGCTGCAGTCGCACGCCTATTGTTATATCCAGGCCACCGAGGTGGGAGGGACCCATCCGGCTCTGCTCGAGGGGATGGGCTTCGGCAACTGCATTCTCGCCAACGACGTGCCCGAGCACCGGGAGGTGCTGGCGCAGGCGGGCTGTTACTTCACCACCCGCGAGCGGGATTCCCTGCGCGCGCAGCTGCAGCACCTGCTCGACAACCCCCTCGAGGTCGCGCGCTATCGCGAGGTCGTCCGGCAGAGGGTGCATGCGCGTTATTCATGGGACAAGGTGACCGCTGATTACGAGGCGCTTTTCACCCGGGTGGCCGGGCGGGTGCGCCCATGAGGCGGCTGAACGGAAAAAAGATCCGCGAGGAGTATGGCGCAATCGGGTTGATCGTCCTGCTGGGTCTCATCCTCCGGGCCATCGGACTGGGCTTTGGCGATCCCTTCCGCTACCATCCGGACGAGATGAAGCTTGTCTACCATGCCGGCAATCTGCTCGACTATACCCACTGGTCGAAGGAGACCTTTTTTCTGCTCAAGGGGTATCCGCCTCTCTATGCCTTTGTTCTCGCCGCGGCCTTCGGGATTTATATTCTCGGCTTGATGGCGAGCGGCAGCGCCACCTCTCTGGTCGCCGTCAAGGTCTATTATTATCTTCATCCCTTCCATTTTCATATGGTCGGGCGCTGGCTTTCCGTGCTGGCTGGGACAGCGACCATCATTGTCGTGTATGCGGCTGGCAAACGGCTCTACAGCCGCCGCACCGGCCTCTGGGCGGCCGCGTTCTGGGCGGTGACCTTCTTGCCGGTCAAGAATGCCCATTTTGGCACCGTGGATATTCTCCTGACCCTGCTGACCACCCTGTCGTTCTATTACAGCATCCGCATTCTTCATGAGGGGCGGCTGCGCGACTATCTGGGCGCGGCGATTTTCGCCAGCCTTGCGGTGGCGACCAAGTACAACGCCGGCCTGATCATCCTGCTTATCCTTGCTGCGCATGGTCTCGGGGCCAACCGTCGGCCGCGGCTGGCGCAGACCGGAATGACGGAGGCAGAATCCGGCCGGGCTTCCAGCGGAGCGGGATCCGACTGGCTCGGGGTGTGGCTCGACCGCCGGATCTGGCTAGCGGCCGCGGCGGCGCTCGTCACCTTCCTGGTCGCCTGTCCCCTACCGCTCGTTGATTTCCATCGCTTCTGGCAAAGCCTCGTCGGCACCGCCGAGTTCGAGCAGACCGGCAAGCTCGGTTCCGGAGGCACCTTTTTTTCCTATTTCACCGGCGCCCACTCGCCGGGTTACGGTTTCTTTTATGACAATACCTTCGCGGCCAGCCTCGGTTGGGGGCTGACCCTGCTCGGCGTCGCCGGCATGCTTTGGATGATCTGGCGGCGCCGCCGTGAGGATTTGCTCATCCTCATCTTCCCGGTCGCCCTCTATGCGGTGATCGGCCAGATGAACTACAAGGCGATGCGCCACTTGCTGCCTTTGGTGCCATTTTTGCTACTGATTGCCGCGGAACTGCTGTCCTGCATCGCCGCCCGGCCAAGTGGTAAACGCAACAGACTGATAATAAACAGTGTTATCATCGGTCTTGCCGTCTTGCCCCAATTCGTGAAAACCCTGCGCTACGATCTTGCATTGTATCAGGTGGATACAAGAACTCGCATGAAGGACGTGATCGAGGCGTCCGTGCCGGCGGGCAGCCGCATCGGCATGGAGGAATTCACGCCGCCGCTGTTGAGCGCCAGGGATCTGAATCTGGAAATCATCCGGCGTTCGCCGGACTACCGCCGCATCTATGAGGTTTATGGCCTGGTGCCCAAGATGTTTGCGCACGGGATGCAGCGGACCAGCGAACACGATGCACAGGCGTATGTTATCCGGGAGGGGATCGAATACATCGTCCTGGACAGCTTCACCCGGGCGCGCTATGAGTGGCCGCTCTCGCGCCAGCGCTATCCTGACCGGGTTGAGCAGCGTGAGCGGTTTTATGGATGGGTGCGGGATCACTGCGAGCTCCTGCAGCGGATCGAGCCCGAGAACCAGCTGCAGATCAGCCCGGTCATCGAATTGTACCGGGTCAAAGTGGAGAAGCCGGAATCTTGAATGCTGTACCGGAAAAGAGGAACCCTCCTAGGGCCGAAAGTCGGCTGGTCTGGGGTCTGGCCCTGGGCGGGCTGATACTGCGGGTGATCTTTGTCCTGCTGACGCAGAACATCGGCGGAGTGGCGTCGCTTGATGCCAGCACCTATCATCACATCGCCTGCAACCTGCTCGCAGGGGCTGGCTTCAGCGAGGACGGCACCCATCCCTCGCTCTTTGTGGCTCCGCTTTATCCCTTTTTCATGGCTGCGGTATATGGCCTGGCCGGGGTGCATCCCGTCGTGGTCGAGCTGCTGCAGTGCCTCTTCGGGACGGCGACTGCGCTGGTGGTTTGGCAGCTGACCCGGTCGTATGGCGGCCGGCTGCCGGCGCTGATTGCCCTGGTGCTGACTCTCTTCATCCCGGAGCTGTTTGTGCTCACGACCTATATGTACACCGAAACGATCTTTATTCTGCTGTTTGTGCTCAGCATCTGGCTGGCTCTGCGCGCTCTGCGCCGGCCGGTGCCGGGACGTCTGGCGTTGGCGGGATTGGCGGGCGGTCTGGCGACGTTGACCCGTGGCGTGACCATGCTGCTGCCGCTCCTTTTTTTCGCGGCGCTGTTGCTGCACCGCGAGGGGTTGGCCGCGCTGCGCCAGGCCCTGCTATTCGCGCTCTTTTTCGCCCTGCCGATTCTACCGTGGACGTTCCGCAATTATCAGACCTTTCATGCGGTTGTGCCAGTGGCGGTGGGTTCCGGCGATGTGCTCTGGACCGGTAACTATCTGCCCCTGGACGGCAAGTACAGTTATGACAAGACCATGGCGATTATGGATAGCATGACGGCCGGCCTGAATCAGGTCGAGCGCGATCGCCGCTTGACCCGGGCCGCGCTTGACAACATCAAGGCGGCGCCCCTGGCCAGCGCCGGCCTCATGGTCCGTAAATTCTTCCGTTTCTGGCTCTGGGTCTATGAGGGAGCGCCGACTGGGATGCAGCGCCAGGGCGGCGGTCTGGTGCAGGTGGTCCTCGCCGTAAGTTATTATCCGGTTCTGCTCCTCTTTGGCGTCGGCCTCTGGTTGACCCGGTCGCGTTGGCGCGAGTTTTTCTTCATCTATCTCCTTCTGGCGTATTATGTCGCCGCCCACGTCGCTTTGCTGGTGGTGCCGCGCTACCGGTTTCCGATCCTGCCGCTGATGATCTTCTTTGCCAGCCTGGCCCTGGCGGAGGCCTGGGGGCGCTGGAAGCGATGGCGGGCGGCCTGAGGCGAGCACGCGGATGCAAAAGATCTTTAAATATATCCTCATCGTTTTCGTTTTCTGCGCGACGGTGGCGCAGGGCATCACGTTCGAGAGCATTCAGGACATCGTTTTTGGCGCGGACATCATTCTGGTGATGGATCTGCCGCTGCTGCTGCTCTATTTTTTCGGGCGCAAGCGGCTCGCCCCGTCGCCCCTGGCCAAGGTCTCGATGGTACTCACCTACGCCTTTTTTGCCTGGTCGGCGATCGGGCTCTTTTTCGCGCCCAACCTGCCCCTGCTCAACCAGGAGCTGGTGATGAATATCCGGACGCTGCTGATCTTTCTGGCGCTGATTAATTTCGTCAACTCCAAGCAGGATGTGCAGTATCTCTTTCTCGGTTTTGCCCTGGGTCTTTTTTTTCAGGGTTTTGTGGCGATCCACCAATGGCTGCGCGGACCGGTCGGCCTTGCCTTCCTCGGCGAGCAGCCCGGCGACTGGCAAGCGCGCGGCACCTTTGTCCATCCCAGCGTGGCGGGACTCTATTTTTCGCTGATGTCCATCTTTGTCTTTCGCATGGCGGTTTATCTCCGGCCCAGGTTTCACCCGCTTTATGTGATCGCCTTTTTCTTTGGCGTGATTGCGCTCTATGCGACCTTTAACCGGGCCAATTGGCTGGGTTTCGCCGGCGCGATGGTCATCATGTTCGCTTTCGATTTTTTTCGCGGCAAGGCCCTGACCCGCAAAGCGCGCGGGCTGCTGGCGTTGATGGCGGTGGTGGCGGTAATCGGCACCATACGCTACGGCACCACCATCGTTGAGCGCTTCAGCGACTCGGAGGAGTCGATGTTGAGCGACCGCTCCTCGAGCCGCAAGAGCCTGGCCCTGGATGCCATCCGCATCATCAAGGATCATCCCTTCACCGGGGTGGGCCTCAACAACTATAAGGAATATGTCAATAAGGAGACGGCGGGCCTGCAGATCGTCCACTGCACCTATCTGCTGGTCACGGCGGAACTGGGCTTTCCCGGCGGCCTGCTGTTCGTCGCTCTGCTCTTTTCGTTCATTTACGTCGGCTTTAAAACGCGGAGCACCAAGGACCCCTTTATCTATCATGTCGCCTCCGCAGGGCTGACAGCGGTGATCGCTTTCGCCATTGCGATGCTGCCCTCGCCCGATTATCGCAATCTGTATGTCAAGATCCACATCTGGATCGCCTTTGCGGTGGTTTTGATTGCGGCCAAAATGGATTACAACCTGCGCCGGATGCTCGCCGATCCGCGCATCCGGGCGCAGCTGGCTGCACGCAAGAAAGCTCTGATGGAGCAGCAGGCTGCACAACGGCTGAGCCAGGGTTACGGCGCCTGAGGAGCGATGCAAACGAATAAGTTCAATAATGCTATGGAATCACAGTGAGGAGACGCGCATGCGCATTCTGGGTTATTATGACGATCACAATGCAGGGAGCGCCATCATCGAGGATGGCAAGATACTCGCAGCGGTGGAGGAGGAACGTCTCTCTCGCATCAAGCTGCATAATGGCAATGAGGACGGCGAGCCGATCCTGAGCCTGGAGATGGTGTTGAAAATGACCAACTCCAAACCGGAAAATATTGACAAGATCGCCATCGGCATCATGCCGGCTGCGGAGATGCAGGCCTACATCCACCATGACCTTTTTAAGGTGCAAAAGAACCGCAAATGGATTCTGGCCAGCCTCTTGAGTAAAAGCATCACCTGGGACCAATACTGGCTCTGGTATCCCTATTTTTACAACCAGTTCCGCATCAACCGCGCAAAAAAGCTACTCGCGAAAGTGGGACTGGGCGACAAGCCGATCGAATTCGTCGACCACCACCGCTCTCACGCGGCAGCGGCCTATTTCAGCTCGGGCCGCAGTCGTGCTCTTATTGTCACCCTCGACGGCCAGGGCGACGGCCAATGCGGTCAGGTCTGGCTAGGTGAGGAGGGCAGGCTGACCCACCTCAAGAGCGTCAGCAGCTATCACAGCCCGGGCCTCTTTTATAATTTCATCACCTGGTACCTCGGTTACAAGCCCATGCGCCATGAGGGCAAGATCACCGGACTGGCGGCCCACGGCCAATACGAGCATGTCGCCGAGCACTTTGAAAAGATGTTCGGCCTGGAGAACGGCGAGTTCCGTTATTACATGGCTGAAGCCCAGTATCAGCATGCCTATCCCCATCGCACCAATTATAACAAGTTCCGCGACGCATTGCCAAAGGCGTTCGAGGCCTTCACTCCCGCCGATGTCGCCGCCGGCGTCCAGGTGCTGACCGAACGGGCCGTGGCAGGCTATGTCGATCAATTTCTGCAAAAGACCGGTCCGATCGACGTGGTCATGGCGGGCGGGGTCTTCGCCAACGTCCGCGTTAACCAGGCGGTCGCCGAATTGCCCAACGCCCGGTCGGTCTTCATCTTTCCGGCTATGGGAGATAACGGCATTCCCGCCGGTGCGGCGCTCTATACCTTTTACAAGAGCATGGGCTGGCCGGAGATCCACACGATGCCCAGGCTCGACGATGTCTATCTCGGGCCCTCTTACACCGATGCCGAAATCGAAGCCGAACTCAAAAAGGCAGGCCTCCAGTACACCTGGCACGACAACATCGCCCCGGTGATTGCCGAACTGCTGACCCGGAGCGCCGTGGTGGCTCGTTTCGACGGCCGCATGGAGTACGGTCCGCGCGCACTCGGCAACCGCACCATCCTTTACCAGTCCACCGACAAGACCGTCAACGACTGGCTCAACCACAAACTCAAACGCACTGAATTCATGCCCTTTGCGCCGGTGACACTGGCTGAGGACATGGAAGAGAACTATGAGCACATCGCGAAAAATGAATATCCGGCGCGCTTCATGACCATCACCTTCAACTGCTCCAAATCGATGCAGCAGAGGTGCCCGGCGGTGGTCCATGTCGATAACACCGCCCGTCCCCAGCTCATCGATGAAAAGACCAACAAGGTCTACTACCATATTGTCAAGGAGTACAAAAAGCTGACAGGCCTGAGCTCGGTGATCAATACCAGCTTCAACATGCACGAGGAGCCGATCGTCTGCACGCCGGGTGATGCCATCCGCGCCTTCACCCAGGGATATCTCGAGTATCTGGCGATCTCCAATTTTCTGGTCACCTCGCCGACGCCCGAAAAAGCCCGGTCGCGCGAGTAGGCCGGCGTGTCGAGCGTCCGTCTAAATACGCTGTTTGTCGGTATCGGGCAGGTGTTGCGCATCGCCATGGCGATGATCCTCCTGCCCGTGGCTTCACGTTTGCTGGGACCGGCCTCTTTCGGCCGGTACAATCTCGCCACCACCGTTATGTTCTTCACCATGCTGGCGGATGATCTCGGCCTGAACATGTGGGTGACGCGTGAAATTGCCAGGGAACGGGAACGCGCCCAGCGCTATTTCGCCTATACAGTCGGTCTCAAGGCGGCCCTGATCCCCCTGAGCCTGCTCTTTGTCGCGATCTACTTGCAAATCGGCGGCTACGATGCGGAAACGGTGCGGACGGTCTGGATTTTCACCCTCTATGCGATGCTCTGTTCCTTCCGCGATTTGGCGATCGCGCTCTTCCGGGCCTTCGAGCAGATGGAGTGGGAATCGCTGGCCCTGAGCATCGAAAAAGTGCTCACGACAGCCGCGGGAGTCGTCGTGCTGCTGCTGGGGGGAGGCTTGACCGGACTGGCCTGGGCTTTTGTGGCTGCAGCGGCGGCGAGTCTGCTTTTTTGTCTCCGGCCGCTGTTCGGCAAGTTCGTCCGCCCGGACCTGGCCTTCAGCCTCCGCGAGTTTCTACCAATGCTTCGCGGGGCGGTGGTTTTCGGAATCTCGGTCTTTCTGACCACCGTCTATTCGCACATTGACATGCTGATGCTTTCGTGGCTCAAGGGGCCCGAATACTGGGGTTTTTTCGCGGCGGCGCACAAGCTGATCGACCTGACCAATTTCATCCCGACGGTGCTGATGATCGCCACCTTTCCGGCGCTCTCGCGGATCTCGAGGCGTCCAGCCGGCGATCTCAATCACCTCTTCACCCGCGGTTTCAAGTGGCTGCTGCTGCTGGCCATCCCGCTGGTGCCGGGCGTTGCGCTGCTCGCCCGGCCGGTCATCCTCGGGTTCTACGGCGCCGCCTATGCCCCGTCCATCCCGGCGCTTCAGATTCTCGGCGGAACGGCCGCGGTGCTCTTTTTGAATATCTTCGCTGCCGGCGTGTTCGGTGCGACCAACAACCAGGGCAAGCTGGTGATCATCCAGATCGGCGGATTGATCCTGAGTACCGCACTTAACTATCTGCTGATCCCGCCCTTTGCGCACGTCGGTTCGAGCATCTCCTCGCTGGTCACCGAATCGCTGGTACTGACGGCAACCCTGATCCTGGCCTACAGCCGCATCGTCCGGCTGACAGAGAAGCGTTTCATCCTGGATGGCCTCTTCGCCGCGATCGTGATGAGCGCCTTTCTCTACGGACTGCGCGGCTGGCCGGTCTTCGCGGTGGTCGGGATCGGAGCCACCCTCTATTTCGCCATCCTCTTCGCCCTGAAAACCATCACCTGGCAGGAGATCTGGCAGTTCAAACGAGTGAAAGCGGCATGAGAATTCTCTATTTCAACTATCTCTACGATATTTATGGCGCCTCGCTGGGCTCGGCGATCAAGCCGATGGAGCTCTTCGCCGCCCTGCGCCGCATCGGGCACGAAGTCGAGATGGTTTGGTTCAAGGACCAGCCGGGGGGACCGCCAGCCGGCACCCTCAAGCGGAGCATGCGCGATTTTCTGAAGCGTCATCTGGCCTTTCTCGTCCACGATCTCAAGCTGCTGCTCGAAAACCGGCGATTCGCCCGGATCGAAGCGGAGAAGGTGGCTGCCTTCAAGCCGGATGTCCTCATTGCCCGGCTCGATCTCTATCTCTACTCGGCGATAAAAACCGCGCGAAAATTCGATCTGCCCGTGATTATCGAGGCGGACAGTCCGCCGCTCTATGAGGCCCTCCAGTTTCAGAAGCAGTACTGGCGCATCCCGGTGATTCCGCGCCTGATCGAGCGCTGGGTGCTGCGGCATAGCGATTTTACCATCATGCAGTCGCGCGAGCTGCAGCGCTATTTCATTGATCAGCACCAGATCGATCCCGAACGCACCGCGGTGGTCTGCAACGGTGCTGACGTCGACAAATTTGCTCCGCGTCCGGCCGCGCCCGCGCTCGTGGAACGGTTCGGCCTCCGTGGCGCGCCGGTGCTTGGTTTCATCGGCTCGATGAGCGCCTGGCACGGCATCGACAACCTGTTGCGCATCATCCAGGCGATTGTGGTACGCTATCCGCAGACGAAATTCCTCCTGGTCGGCTCCGGCGGTGGGCAGGAAAAGTCCATCCGGCGCTATCTCGAGAAACATGGCCTGAGCCGGAATGTCGTCCAGACCGGCTATGTGGCGCATACGGAGATCCCGGACTATTTGCAGCTGATGGATGTGGTGCTGGCGCCCTATCCCAATCTGCCGTTCTTCTATTACAGCCCGGTCAAGGTCTTTGAGTATATGGCCTCGGGCAAGGCGGTGGTGACCACGCGCATCGGTCAGCTGGCGCGCATCATCCGCGATGGTTGGGATGGCGTGCTCTGTCCGCCGGGCGATTTTGATGCCTTTATTTCGGCCATCTCGGGGCTGCTCGAGGATCCCGAAATCGCCCGCGAGATGGGCCTGCATGCCCGCGAGACCATCATCCAGCAGCACACCTGGAAACACAAAGCCCTGGCCTATGAAAAGATTTGCCAGCAGGTGATCGATGCACACCGGCTGCGCAGCGCCGCGGGGGAGGACGGCCGATGAAGATCCTCATGGTCCACAAGTTCTACTACATCGAGGGCGGTGCGGAGCGCTACTTCTTCAACCTTACCGAATTGCTGCAGCGCCAGGGCCACGAGGTCATCCCCTTTGCCATGCACCATCCGCGCAACCTCCCCAGCCCCTGGAGCGGCTATTTCGTCGACTATTTCGAACCGGACAAGGAACTGGCACACCTCGGCCCGGTCAACGGCCTCAAGGCGGCTGCACGCGTGATCTATAACCGTCAGGCGCAAGCGCGGCTGGAAACGCTCATTGACGCGGTCCAGCCCGATATCGCCCATGTCCATGGCGTATATCACCATCTGTCACCCTCGGTGCTCTTTTCACTGAAGAAGAAAAAACTGCCGGTGGTCTTTACCCTGCATGAATACAAGATCCTCTGCCCGGACTACCTCTTCCTCGACCGACAGGGCCGGGTCTGCGAGCGGTGCGCAGGAAAGCACTTCTGGCACGCGACAGCCGGGCGCTGTTTCCGCGACTCGCTGGCCGCCTCGGCCCTGGTTACCGCTGAATCATATGTCCACCGTCTGCTGCGGACCTATCACCGCCAGGTCGATCTCTACCTCTCGCCCAGCCGCTTTCTGCAAGGCAAGATGATCCAGTATGGTTATCCGGAGGCGCAGGTCATGTGGCTTCCCTATACCATCCCGATGGACGACTATGATCCCTGCTACGAGCATGATGGCTATTTTGTCTACGTCGGCCGGCTGTCGCATGAAAAGGGCGTCGCCGAACTGGTCCGGGCCATGCGGCGGGTGCCCGAAGCGCATCTGAAAGTGATCGGCACCGGCCGCCTCGGCGAGCCGCTGCAAGACTATGTTCGTCAGGAGGGGCTGGGCAACGTCGAATTCCTGGGCTACCGGAGTGGGGCGGAACTGCGCGAAATCGTCCGGCGGGCGATGTTCGTCGCCGTGCCCTCCGTGGTCTATGACAATTCACCGCTTTCGATCTACGAGGCGCTGGCTCACGGCAAGCCGGTAGTCGGAGCGGCGATCGGCGGCATCCCGGAGCTGATCGAGGAAGGCCGCGACGGCTTTCTCTTCAAGGCCGGTGACGAGGCGAGCCTGGTGACGGCGCTGCACCGTATGCTGGATCGCGCGCCGCAATGGCCGGAGATGGGCCGAGCGGGTCGGCGCAAGGCCGAGGCACTTTTCGGCCCGGAAGCCCATGTGCAAAAAATCGAGAATATCTATGGCCGGCTTGTCCGCAGCCACTGAAATTTTCAGTACGCTTGGATGATAAGAGAACTATAGCAGAGGGCATCCATGTCCGAGGCGCAACATACTGTCATGCTGGTCGTCAACGGTTTTGGCATCGGCGGCGGCGAGCTCAAGCTGCTGGAACTTGCCGGCTTGCTCGATCGCAGCAAATACGCCCTGACCATCGTCTCGGTCGGCCAGGGAGGACCCCTGGAGGAGCGTTTCCGTGCCCTCGGCTTTCCCACCCATGTACTGCCCAAGGCCTTCGGTTTCGATCCCCGTCTGCCCTGGCGGCTGGCGAAATTGATGCGCACCACCCAGACCGAGCTGGTCCTGAGCACCCTCTTCTATGCGGATATCATCTCGGCCCTGGCGACTTGTTTCTATCGCCCCAAAGCACTGCTCTCTTGGGAGGTCATCACCGGGCAGCTCGAGTGGTACCAGGTGCTCGCCTACCGCCTCCTCGCCGGGCGCTTTGACCATGTTGCGGCGGTCTCGGATTCGATCCATCCCTTCATCCGCGGCTTGCGCGGCATGAAGCCGGAGCGGATCAGCACCATCTATTACGGGGTGGACCTGGAAAAATATCAACCGCACGCGCCACGCTCCGGTAACGACTTCGTCTTTGGTACCGTGGCCCGCCTGGTTCATCAGAAGGGCCACACCTGGCTGTTGCAGGCTATCCCGCCGGTGCTGCAAACCTATCCGAAGGCGCGCTGGCGTTTTGCCGGCGACGGCGACAAACGCGCCGGCCTGGAAGCCCAGGCACAGCAACTGGGCATCGCCCAGGCGGTCGACTTTCTCGGCAGCCGCAGCGACGTCCAGGATCTCCTCGCCACCTTCGACGTCTTCATCCTGCCCTCGCTGTGGGAGGGTTTCCCCAACGTCCTGCTCGAGGCGATGGCCTCCGGGCTGCCGGTGATCGCCACTGCCGTGGAGGGGACGGTGGAGATGGTGGTCGACGGCGAGACCGGGAGGCTGGTGCCGAAAGAAGATGCGGCCGCTCTGACAGCGGCCATGCTGGAACTGGCCGGCGCGCCGGAACTGCGCGAGCGGATGGGGCGGGAGGGAAGGAAGCGGGTGGAGGAGCATTTTTCGCTGGCCAAACAGGTGCGCGAATTCGAGGCGCTCTTCGACCGCTTCCTCGCCTGATCTCTAATCGAATCTGACTGATACCAGAGGAGTATTGAACCAACCATGATCCATGGCAAAAAAGTGGTGGTCGTCCTGCCGGCCTACAACGCCGCAGCGACCCTGGAAAAAACCTATCAGGAGATCCAATTTGATATCGTCGACGATGTCATCATCGTCGATGATGCCAGTACCGACGAGACCGTCGCTGTGGCCGGCAAGCTAGGCATCCACACCGTCGTCCACCCGCAGAACCTCGGCTACGGCGGCAATCAGAAGACCTGCTATCGCGAAGCCCTGGCGCGCGGCGCCGATGTCGTTGTCATGCTCCATCCCGATTATCAGTACACCCCCAAGCTGGTGACTGCGATGGCCTCGCTGGTCGCCGTCGGCCAATACCAGATGGTGCTGGCCTCCCGCATCATTTCCGGCGGCGCCCTCAAGGGCGGCATGCCGCTCTACAAGTATATCAGCAACCGGCTCCTGACTTTGGTCGAAAATATCCTACTCGGGCAAAAGATCTCTGAGTACCACACCGGCTATCGCGCCTTTTCGCGCGAGCTGCTCTCGGATTTGCCGCTGCACCAGTGCTCCAATGATTTTGTCTTCGACAACGAGATGATCGCCCAGGCGGTCTATTTCGGTTACAGCGTCGGCGAGGTCTCTTGTCCGACCAAATATTTCCCCGAGGCCTCTTCGATCAATTTCCGCCGCAGCGTCCGTTACGGATTCGGGGTATTGCGCACCGCGCTCTCTTTCCGGCTGCAAAAGATGCATCTCGGCTCATTCCGGATATTCAGGCGCTGAGGCAAACGATGTCCGATTCCACAGCTAAATCTTCCGCGCTGCGGGTTCTCATCGTCATTCCAGCCTACAATGAGGAGCGGAGCATTGCGACGGTGGCGCATGAGGCCATGAAGGCGTGGCCCGGCGTAGAGGTGCTGGTTGTAAACGATTGTTCGACCGATGCGACCGCGGCGGTTCTGGCCGCCGAGGGGATCAACCATGTCTCCCTGCCGGTCAATCTTGGCATCGGCGGAGCGGTGCAGACCGGGTTTCTCTATGCCTGGGAGAAGGGCCACGATGTGGTGATGCAAGTGGACGGCGACGGTCAGCATCCGCCGGATCAGATCCCCGTACTGCTGAAGGCGATGACAGACAACGGCTGGGATGCGGTCATCGGCTCGCGCTATGCGTCGGGCAGCCAGATCGTCTCCACACGGGCGCGACGGATCGGCGGCGGCCTGCTCGGCGCCATCATCCGCGTGGCAGCCGGACAGCGGGTCACCGATCCCACCTCGGGCTTCCGCGCCTACAACCGCCGGGCTCTAGACTATCTGCGGCTGCACTATCCGCAGGAATATCCCGAGCCGATCATCGCCATCGAGCTGCTGATGAATGGCTTCCGGCTCGGGGAGGTTCCTATCACCATGAAAGAACGGGTGCACGGCGCCTCTTCCATCACAGGCCTGAATACCCTCTTTTATATGATCAAGGTGATTTTTGCCATCATCATCGTGAAAATAAGACGGAGGCGGTGACATGCCGGAAACCACCCACACCTACCTCTACGGCAACCGGATCCTTTATCTGGCAATCGGCGCGGGATTGCTCTTCCTGCTCTTTATCGTACAGCTGGTCCGCCAGCGCAAGCTTAGCGAGCGTTTCGCCCTGGTATGGATGGTGATCCCTATACTGCTGATCCTCTTCTCCTCCAACCGGGCGTTGCTCGAACGGCTGGCGGTGCTCGCCGGAATTGCTTATGCCCCGGCGTTGATGATCCCGATCAGCTTCGGCCTCTTCATCCTGGTCAGTCTCTACTTTTCCATCAAGGCGAGCCGGTCGGAGCAGCAGATTAAAAAGCTCGCCCAGGAACTGGCGCTGCTGCGTCACGCCCTTGGGCGGTTTTCCCAGCCGCCGGAGCGTATGGATCCGAACAATAGCAGATCCGGGGATGAGCATGCTGTTTAATACGATCAATTTCGGCTGGTTTTTTCTCCTGCTGGCGCTGTGTTTTTTCATGCTGCCGCAGCAGCGCCGCTGGATCTTTCTGCTCTTTTGCAATCTGCTCTATTACGCCTGTTTCAAGGCGGAGTATCTCCTGTTGCTGTTCGTCGCCATCGGGGTCTCCTATCTCTGCGGGCTGCAGATGGCGAAGGATACAAGGGAAACCAGGCGCCGCTTCTGGCTGATCCTCGGCCTGACCATTAATCTCGGCATCCTCATCTTTTTCAAATATTTCAACTTTTTCTCGCGCTCACTGATGGATGTGGGCAGCGCGTTGGGGCATCCGGTCACCCTCCCGCTGCTACGGTGGATGCTGCCGGTCGGCATCTCCTTCTATACCTTCACAGCATCGGGGTACCTGATCGATGTCTATCGCCGCAAGGTTGAGGCGGAGCGGCATCCCGGCTACTATGCAGCGTTCATCTCGTTTTTTCCCAATATCGTCTCCGGTCCGATCGAGCGGGCGGGCAATCTGCTGCCGCAGTTCCGGCGCATCGGCGAATTTGACGGAGCCCGCGCCGCCTCCGGGCTGCGGTTGATGCTCTGGGGGTTTTTCAAGAAACTAGTAGTGGCCGACCGGCTGGCCATCTACGTCAATGCAGTATTCAACCATCCCGATCCCCACAGCGGCGCCACCCTGCTAGTGGGCTCGCTCTTTTTCACCTTCCAGATTTATTGCGATTTCTCCGGCTATACCGATATCGCCATCGGCGTTGCGCGTCTGCTGGGGTTCGATCTCCGCCGGAATTTTGACCGTCCCTATTTTTCGCGCTCGATCCCCGAGTTCTGGCGGCGCTGGCATATCTCCCTCTCCTCGTGGTTCCGCGATTATCTCTATATTCCCCTCGGCGGCAGCCGGGTGGCGGTGTCGCGCGCCTACCTCAACCTGTTCATCGTCTTCTTCGTCAGCGGAATGTGGCACGGCGCCAACTGGACCTTTCTGATCTGGGGCGGTCTGCACGGCCTCTATGCGGTCAGCTCCAAATTCACACAGGCGAGCCGGGACCGGATCGCCGCCGCCCTGCACGTTCCCGCCGCCCTGCGCCACGGATTCGCCGTCCTGGTGACCTTTATGCTAGCTAATTTTGCCTGGGTCTATTTCCGGGCCAATGACCTGGCCACGGCTAATCTGATCATGATGAAAATCTTTTCCGGCGATTATTCAAAGCTCTTCATCCCCGCCATGGACCAGTTTCTCTACAGCCTGGCCGCCATCGCCATGCTGCTGACAGTGGATTTGCTGCAGGAACGGCGCTCCCTCGCCGCCTGGCTCGACGCTCGCTCGCTCGTCCTGCGTTGGGCGGCCTACGGCACCGTTGTGGTCATCATTCTACTCACGGGTATCTTCAATGGCAGCCAATTTATTTACGCGCAGTTCTAGGATCGGCCGTTTCCTTCTCAAGCTGGTCCTTTTCCTCGGGATTTTGGCCACAGCCGATTACGTCATCGGCAAAGTGATCGATCATTTCTTTCGCAAGACGCTCTACGGCGAGAACTGGTCCAAGGAGAACTGGCTTCTCAGCCGGCCGTACGACGTCGTCTGCTTCGGCTCCTCCCGCACCTTTCGTCACTACGTCCCCGAAATCATGCGCGACAGCCTTGGCATGACGGTTTTCAATGCCGGGGCCAACGGCCAGTATATTTTTTATGCCTATGCCCTCGAACAGCTGATGCTGGAACGCTATACGCCCCGTGTGATTGTGCTGGACCTGCTGCCCAACTATGTCACCAGGGCCGAAAGCGCGGAGGAGGAACTTGGGCGTATGAGCTCGATGGCGCCCTATGCGGATCATCCTGTGATTGCCAGTCTGCTTACCGGCGGGCAAAGGAATGAGAAAATTAAGCTGCGCTCACGCCTCTACCGTTATAATTCGCGCCTGCTCAGCCTGGCCAGCAACTATTTCAACCGACCAGGGGTGACTGATAACGGGTTTGTCCCGATCGGCAAGACCAAATTCCGTGCCTTGCATGACTTTCCGGACAATCTCGACCCGAACCCTGCGCCCGTCTACGACCCCCGCCGCATCGAGGTGCTCAAGGCTTTCATCCGTTCCGCCCGCGACAAAGGCGCCCTGGTGGTCCTCGCCTTCTCACCAACCGTGCAGCCCCTTTCGCCCAAGGTGGAGCAAATTCTCGCCTGGTATGAGGATCTGGCGCGCTCAATGGATACCCCCTTCATCAAGATCACCAGCGCGGAGTACCCGCAGTTCCTCGACCAGAACCTTTATTCGGATCTGATCCACATGAACGAACCCGGCGGCCGGGCTTATACGCCGATCTTTGTCAACAAGCTAAAATCCATCATCGCTTCGACGTGCCACTGATGCCCTATTCCTGGCGGATGAACATGAAGACGACGCAAAAGACCACCTGGCAGGCGGCCCTGATCCTGGGCTTGATCATCGGACTCGGCGCTG
Organism: bacterium; assembly: GCA_035419245.1. Lineage (NCBI taxonomy): Bacteria > bacterium. The sequence continues at coordinate 188,432 of DAOLSP010000003.1, forward strand.
TATTGCGCCTGATCGGCATCCGCTTCGGTCTGCCGATGGCCTACCACAATGACGAATGGGTGCTGGTGCTCGCCACCCGGCAGTTTTTCAGCGGGGATTTCAATCCCCATAATTTCCTCTACCCCTCGCTGCTGATGTACATCATGTATGCCTTCGAGCGGCTCTACTTTCTCTTCGCCTCCGGGCGGGATGATCTCTCGACCCTCTACACCCTGTGCCGGGTTGTGGTCGTGCTCTTCGGCCTTGCCTCGTTTTGGCTCATCTATCGGCTGGGAAAACGGTTGCATGATGTGCGGACAGGCTTGCTCGCAGCACTCTTCCTGAGCATCATCCCCCTTCATGTGATGCACAGCCACTTCGCGACCACCGATGTGCCGCTTACCTTTTTTGTCCTGCTGACGCTCTGGGCCGCCTTGCGGATGACCGAGCGCCGTACTCCGGCCGATTATCTGATCGCCGGCATCGCCTTGGGACTAACGGTTTCGATCAAGATCCCCGGCGCGGTTCTTGTCGCAGCCCTCCTCACGGGCCATCTTTACGGCGTGGCGAAGGAGCGCGGGATTCATTACGGGCCGGTCCTGACCAGCGAATGGCGCAACGGGAGCAAGATGCTCCTGGGCGCTGCTGCGGCGCTCCTCGCCACCTTGCTGGTCTGGTCCGTTCTGGCTAAATTCGATCTTTGGGCCCCGAAACTGATGCAGCGTATTCCCGTGGAACTCTGGGTCAAATATTACGACGAGATCGTCGCCCGGGCCCATGGTATGGCCCCCAAGCTGGCTGTCATCACCTTCTGCGGCGTCATGGCCCTGGTGTACTCGGCCAAACTCTGGATGCCGCAGTTCAGCCGAATTCTGCTGCTGCTGGCGGCCGCGGTCGTAGCCTTTTTCGCCACTACCCCCTATGCCTTGCTCGACTACAAGTCCTTCGCGCATGATTTCCTCTTTCAGATGGTCATCAGCCAGTCGAGCTGGAGCGGCATGTTCGCCGGAAAAGCCCCCGGCTATATCACCAATTTCACCTATCTTTGGGACAATTTTACCCCCCTGTTGCTCCTGGCCGCTGCCGGCGGCGTGGTGCTGCAAATCCGGGCGCGCCGGATCGAATACTGGATCCTCATCACCTTCGCCGTGGTCTATTACGCCTACATCGGCTCTTGGAAACTGATGTTCGACCGCTATATGATGCCGCTGCTGCCGGTGATCGCCCTGTGGGCCGCCTGGGGTATCGTCCGTCTGGTCGATGAGCTGCGCGAGCGGTTCATGGCAGCAGGCGGAACCGCGGACTCCGCGAAGCCGCGCCGCAGCACGGCTGCTGCTGCGGCGATCGCCGGCGCACTGCTGCTCTTTTTGCTGCTCCCGGGGATCATGATGATGAAGCAGAGCTGGGCTTTTGATGCCTACCTCCTCAAGACCAATACCAAAAAGATCGCCTACGACTGGGCGGTAATCCATCTGCCCAAAGAGGCGCTGGTGCTCCGCGAGCAATACACGCCTGAGGTCGAACTCGCCGGCTACCGGGTCCATTTGGTCAATTTCACCTTCAATGACTCGGTAAACGTTGACTACGTCCAGCGCCATCACATCGATTATATTATCGTCACCGACAAGCTCTGGAAACGCCCGGTCCAGGAGAATGGCGTCCTGGGAATACGCAAAGCATACGCCGAGCTTCCCGATTATGCCGATCTGATCTATGATCTCAAACCGACTCCCGAAAATCCAGGTCCTGAGGTGAAAATTTACCAGGTGCGGAAACCATCGCAGCCTTGAGGAGAACGGTTCGATGTCCTTTTTGACCGCCCGGGGCGCGGCCCTGGCTGCGCGGATGCAGCGTCTGCTAACGCCCGGAACTCTGTTTCTGGGTTTGGGCCTGGTCTTCGGGCTGGCCTGGTCGATCCTCACACCGCCGTTCCAGGCGCCCGACGAGCATGTCCACTTTTGCCGCGCCTGGCAGCTCGCCGCGGGTGGTCTGCAGCCGGAGCGGATGAATGGGGTGCAGGGGGGCACGCTGCCGGTTAGCATCATTGAGACCATTGAGCAGATCAATCCCGGCTTGCGTTTTCATTCCAGGGACCAGCGGCAGGACACCGCCCGCCTGTTCCGGTTCCTGCGCCGGCCACTGGAGCCGGACCGGTCGCGTTTTTATCCCTTTCCTTCCAGCGCCCTCTATCCGCCCGCGGCCTACCTTCCCCATGTGACTGGCATTCTGCTGGGAAGAGTGACCGGCGCTTCGCCTCTGGTCATGATGTACCTGGGCCGCTGGAGCGCACTGGCCCTCTGGCTGGTGCTGATCCGCCTCGCACTGCGCCTGATGCCGGCGGGGCGCTGGCTGCTTTTGGCCATCGCCCTGATGCCGATGAGTCTATTCCTCGGCGCCGCATTCAATCCGGATGCTGTGACCAACAGTCTGGCCTTTTTATCCCTTGCTTTCATGCTCGCGATATCCCGCCAGCCCGGGCCTGTCAGCGGCCGCCAGCTGGCGGCTTTCGCGCTGATCCTGCTGATCTTTGCGCTGGCCAAGCCGGGGTTTGCCCTTTTCGCCTTGCTCTGGTTCCTCATCCCCCGTTCCAAATGGCGCTCCGGACCCATTCATGTGCTGACCGGTCTGCTGCTCCTGGTGCTGGGGTACGGCATCAGTCTGGGATGGAATGCCCTGGTACAGAGCGATCTCAACTGGAATGCGCCGTTTGCCAACTATCCTGAGCAGCGGCGGTTGCTGGCACAGGATCCGGCGCTTTTTCTCAGCGCCGCCCTCAGCAGCCTCTGGACCTTCAAGGGCTTCTATTTACGATCGCACCTCGGCCAGTTGGGCTCCCTGGATGTAGTCCTGCCGTGGACGGTGCTCCTTCCGGTGCTACTGGTGATCCTCGCAGCCGCCCTGCTGGAGAAGGGATGGATGCTCTCGCGCTGGCAAAAACTGGTTCTGTTGCTCCTCTTCCTCGGTACCCTTTTTCAGTCGCTGCTGGCCCTTTATCTGACCGCCTCGCCGCCTGGCGGGCCTCATTGTGTCGGTTTTCAGGGGCGATATCTTATCCCGGTGGCGCCGGCGTTCTGGCTGCTCTGGCAGAACCGCCGCTGGAGGGCGGCACCCGCGGTGAAGGCGCTGGCCGCACCTGCCTTCCTGATCGTGTACGCTTTCGCCCTCATGCTCTCCACCCTGGTGCTGATCGGGCGGTATTATTGAGGCCGGCGTATCGCTGCTTTCCGCTCAACCTATGAAAAATGGCTGGAAATTTGCAGCATTCCGGAGGCACCTGCGGCCATGGTGAAAAACGGCCTGGATATCGCCTGTTTCCCGATCAGCATGGCCCAATTCCGCCATCCTTTGTGGTGGGCGTGAGGCCGGAAGGGGACAAGGCCATGGGGAGGAGAGAACTGATCCGAATACTACTGGTATTAAGTTGGGAGGTTGGATGGGTTTGTCAAGTCGATGGGGATGGACAGTGTGGATGAGCACGATGATGCTCCTGGGTCTGGCTTCGGGACTATGGGCACAAAAGTATACCTCTTCTTTTCCGCGCATCATGTTTCAACGGCCCGCCGGAATCAGCGGCGGTGCGGTGCAAAACTTCTTCTCCCGCTATGATCTGGTTATTCACGGCGGCGCCGGACCGAACGCCTATGCTCTCAATGAGAGCATTCGTGCTCTCAATCCAAATGTGATCATCCTGGGCACCAGCCGCCAGGGGGTCTGGCCGGGGAGCTTTCCGCCCGCATGTTTCATTTACCGCCCCAATGTCCCCAGACTCACCCGCGCCGCCCGGCCCGGCGACACCGAGATCTTTGTGACCAGCACCGAGGGCTTCCCGACCTCAGCCGACAAGTATCGCTATGCCCTGCTCGGCGGTGATGAATGGTTCACCTATTCTGGGGTCACCGCCACCAGCTTCACCGGGGTGGCCACCAGCGGCGATTTTTATCTCCAACGGATGCATGCCGTCGGTGACAGCGTCAAGACTCCGGTCCGCTTCGTCGGATTCGGCATGCTGCAGAACATCACGCCCTTCTCCCCTTTGGTGGAGGGCATCCCGGTCTGGCAGTATTTCATTGACAAGCGCTGGGATCCTGCCAAGCAGGATTTCAGATACTTTGACGGCGTCTTTTACGATGCTTACCGCACCTTCTTCTACCCGGACGATATCAGCGGCGGCGTCGATCTCGATTACAACCGGGTGAATGATTTTGACGAACACGGTCTGAAATGGGTCAACGCCCAGTGGGCGGACGGCGTCAAAAAGATGCTGAATTATGAGCGGCAGCGGCTGCAGCAGATCCATCCCGGACAGCCGACGATCATCGCCCTCAACACCGGCAGTGCGCTGGAGGATTACAGCCTCGAAGTCTGCGACGGCATGATGTGGGAGGGCTTTATGCGTTTCGCCTCGACCTGGGAGGAGATGGTCCGCGTCAACCGCGTCTGGGAAAATGCCCGTCAGCCGGTCTACACCATGATCGAGGACTATGATCCCGAAAAACGCCGCGCCTATTCCAAGAATAAGTTCGCCTACATGCGCTACGGCCTGACCACCGCCCTGATGGCGGGGGCCTATTATGGCCGCACCTTCGGCGATTATTACTACATCTCGCTCTATTACGATGAATTCGACAGCGATCTGGGTCAGCCTGTGTCGCCGCCGCAAAAGTTGGGCAGCGGCGCCTGGGTGCGTTTCTTCGACAAGGGAGCAGCCATCACCAATCCCACCGGCAGCAGCATCACGGTCACCGATGCGGAACTGCGCACCGCCAACGGCTATGCCGGTCCCTATTACCGCTTTCTGGGCGGCCAGGATCCGGTGATGAACAACGGTCAGCTCTTCCAAAGCGTCGTGCTGGAGGGGACCCTGGAGAGCCCGCCCAAGTATATCAAGGGGGATGGCATCCTCCTCTTCACCCAGCCGGATACCATCGTCTCCGATATCATGGTCGGTAACTGCTTCAACAATGACACCTCGCCCGCCAGCGAAAAGGCCGTCCTGAGCGGATCCTGGACCGAAATCAAGGATCCCTCCACAGATATCTTCGGCGCCACCCGCAACCCCTGCTACTCGCAATGGAGTGATGACAGCGAGGATGGCATCGGCTATGCGGCGGCTTATTCGCCCGCCAATGCCGCATCTGCACTCTTCACCCCCACCATCGGGGTGGCCGGGTTCTACGAGATCAGCGAATGGCACGGCTGGGCCGGCAATACGGCCAACAGCGGCAAGGAGGCGAGCAACGCTCCGGTCGCGGTGTTGGTCAACGGCGCGACTAAATTCAGCGGCGCGATCAACCAGCGTCAAAAGGCGGGCCGGTGGAACCGGCTTGCGGTGGTCTACCTTCCCGCCGGTACCGGCAGCTCGGTGCGTCTCAGTAACAGCGGCGCCGACGGCGTCGTGCTGGCCGACGCCATGCGCTTCCGCTTCCTCGGCCAGAGCAGCGACATCGACTCCACCGCACCGGCGGCGCCGCGCAATGTCCGCATCATCAAGCCTTGAGCGTGCCGGATCACCCCCGTTTTATTCCCCCTGCGCCCGGCAGCCTGCCCTGCCGGGCGTTTTCGTCCCGGAAAAAGCAATTGACTTTAAGGGCCATATTTTCTATATTTATCCGTGCCGATCGGCGAGAGTGGCGAAACTGGCAGACGCGCTAGACTTAGGATCTAGTGTCCTAAAGACTTGGGGGTTCGACTCCCCCCTCTCGCACGCTTTTCCACACCGAGAGCCGATGCACCTGGATCCCCGGTTGTGCCCCTCCAGCCTGCAGACGGCGATTTTTTTGCCATCACCGGCCCACGACAGGGCCGATCACCCGCAAGCCGCGCACAGCGCATCAACAGGAGAATAAAGGTGGAGTACCGGATCACCACACAGCCCAACTGGCACCGGATCGTCGAGTTTTCCGTGCCCGCCGCTGATGTCAAGCCCCAACTGGACGAAAAATACGCCAATGCCCTGAAAAATGTCCGCCTCGAGGGATTCCGCAAGGGTAAAGTCCCGCCGGGGCTGGTTAAAAAGATGTTCGGCAAAAATATCGAATCCGAGGTGTTCAATCTCTATATCCGTCAGGCCATTGACACCCTCTTCAAGGAGAACCGCTTCGATTATCTCAATACCCCCTCCGTCGAAAATCTTAATTTTGACGAGGAGAAAGGCTTGACTTTCGCTCTCCACTTCGACGTCCGCCCCGATTTCCAGGTCAGCGGCTTTCACGGCATGCCGGTGGAACGGACGGTCTATGTCGCCAGGGATGAGGATGTCCAGCACACCCTGGAAAATCTGCGTTCGCGCCAGGCGATGATCTATTCGGTGGAAGGGGAAGCGCAGACCGGCCATTTCATCATCGCCGACCTCCAGGAACTCGACCCCAGCGGCGTCCCCATCGTGGGACAAAAGTACGAGAAAGAGGTCATCTGGTTGCATGCCGACCGCCCCGAACTCACGGACCAGCTGCTCGGTGTTCGTGCGGGCGAGGAACGGCGCCTGACCCTGCAGCCGCAGCCAGATTCCGAGAACGGCGCCGCCGCTCCGGAAAAGCACTTCCAGATCATGGTCAGGGAGGTTAAGGAACGGCGTCTGCCCGCCCTCGATGATGAGTTCGCCAAGGATCTCGGCGCCTTCAATACCCTCGAGGAACTCAAGGCTGACATCCTCTTGCGGCTCAAGGCGCAGGCCGAACGCGAAACCCAATCCCGTTTCCAGGAGGCCCTGGCCGACGAGCTGATCAAACGAAACGCCATCGAAGCCCCACCCTCGATGGTCGACAACTATCTCGCCATGCTCATTGCCGATGTCAAGAAGAAGAGCAAGGAGAGCATCGATGAGGCGCGCCTGGCGGAAAACTATCGCGCCTCGGCCATCCATGGCGTCAAATGGTACCTCATCCGCGACCGCCTCATCCAGCAGCAGGGATTGACGGTCAGCGATGCGGAACTCGAGGACGCCCTCACCGCGATGGCGGCAGCCGGCGAGGAGGGCGCCCAACGGGCGGAGAAGATCCGGAGCAGCAACGACCAACGTGAACACTTCCGCAACGCCCTCGAGGACGATAAGGTCTATGCTTTTCTCGCCCGGGAGGCGAAAGTGAGCGAGGTCCAGCGCGCTCTCTATGAACCGCACACGCACGACCACGAAACTCATTAGTGCAGAGGAGAATCCATGGGACTCGTACCTATTGTCATAGAACAGACCGGGCGCGGCGAACGCGCCTACGATATCTTTTCGCGCCTGCTCAAGGAGCGCATCGTCTTTCTCGGGACAGCCATCGATGATAATGTCGCCAGCCTGGCCATCGCGCAGTTGCTTTTTCTGGCGGCGGAAGACCCGGCCAAGGATGTCTATCTCTACATCAACAGCCCGGGCGGGATCGTCAGTTCGGGCCTGGCCATTTACGACACCATGCAGTATATCAAGCCCGACGTGGCCACCATCTGCATCGGTCAGGCCTCGAGCATGGCGGCGCTGCTTCTGGCCGCCGGCGCCAAGGGTAAACGTTCGGCCCTGCCCCATGCGCGGATGATGATTCACCAGCCGATGGGCGGCGCGCAGGGACAGGCGAGTGACATCGAAATCCAGACCCGGGAGATCCTGGTGATCCGCGAAAAGCTCAACCAGATCCTCGTCAACCATACCGGCCAGCCCATGGAGCGGATCGTCAAGGATACCGATCGCAACTTTTTCATGAGCGCCGAAGAGGCCAAGGAATACGGCCTCATCGACGAAATCATGGTGCGCAAGGATCTGGCCAGGACCCGGAAAAAGTAGTCGCCCTTACCTTTCAGCAGAGTATTGATGGATCAGAAAAAACAAAACGGCAACCGCCGCCTGGTGATTTGCTCCTTTTGCGGCAAGAACAGCCAGCAGGTGGAGACGATGGTCACCGGGCCGGATGTGACGATCTGCAGCGAATGCGTCGTTATCGCCAACAAGATCATCGCCCGGGAAAAAGCGCGGCGCACCACCACCACGGTTGAACGGATGCCCACGCCGGCGGAGATCAAGGCGGAACTGGACCAGTTCGTCATCGGCCAGGATCATGCCAAGGAGACGATCGCCGTCGCCGTCTATAACCACTACAAGCGGATCAACCATACGGCGAAGACCGATGAGGTCCTGCTCGAAAAGAGCAATGTCCTGCTCATCGGCCCGACCGGCACCGGGAAAACCCTGATCGCCCAGACGCTGGCGCGCTTCCTTCAGGTTCCCTTCACTATCGCCGATGCTACCACCCTGACCGAAGCCGGTTATGTGGGCGAAGATGTCGAAAATATCCTCGTCCGTCTTTTGCAGGCGGCCGATTACAACCTCGAGCGCGCTGAACGCGGCATCGTCTATATTGATGAACTCGACAAGATCTCACGCAAGAGCGGCAATCCCTCGATCACCCGCGACGTCTCGGGCGAGGGGGTGCAGCAGGCGCTGCTCAAGATCCTCGAGGGCACCATCGCGGCGGTGCCGCCGAAGGGGGGGCGCAAACACCCCGAGATGGAATTTATCAACATCAATACCTCCCACATTCTCTTCATCTGCGGCGGAGCCTTCGAATCGCTGGAAAAGCTCATCGCCAGCCGGCTCAACAAGATGGCGATCGGCTTTGGCGCCGAGAGTGTCAAGGGCGACGCCCTCGGACTGGGCGAGTTGCTGCGTCAGGTGGAGCCGGAGGATTTGCTACAGTATGGCCTGATTCCGGAGCTGATCGGCCGGCTGCCCGTTCTCTGCACCCTCGATGAGCTCGACGATGAAGCCTTGCTCCAGATCCTGACCGAACCCCGGAACGCCCTGACACGGCAGTACCAGCGGCTGTTGGCACTGGACGGGGTGGAACTGGAATTTGACGCCGCGGCACTGCAGGAGATCGTGCGCATCGCCCGCAAGCGCCGTACCGGAGCGCGCGGGCTGCGTTCGGTGCTCGAGGAGACCATGCTCAAGATCATGTATCATCTGCCCTCCCGCAAGGAGATCGGCTATTGCCGGGTGACCGCTGCGGTGGTGACCAGCGGGGCGGAGCCGGTCTACAAAAAGCGCAAGGCCGCGCCGGAGAATCCCCTGCAGGATTCGGCGGCGTGAAGATAACCGCGGCGGAATTTGTCGCATCGGCAGGGCGGTTGGCGGATCTTCCCAAAGATCGCCTGCCGCATATCGCCTTCGCTGGCCGCTCCAATGTTGGCAAATCGACCCTGCTCAATGTACTATTCAACCAGCGCCACCTCGCGCACGTCAGCGCCACCCCGGGTAAAACCCAAACCCTCAATTTTTACCGTGTCAACCGCAAATTCTACTTTGTCGATCTGCCCGGATATGGCTACGCCAAATCCTCTAAAACCCTGCGCGAACAGTGGCAGGGGCTGATCGAATCCTACCTGACTACGTCGGAGCATCTGCGGCTGGTGGTGGTGCTGGTGGATGTGCGGCATCCCCTCTCGCGCCTGGATGCCCAGCTGCTGGAATGGCTACGGGCGCGAGAACAAGCCCATGTTGTGGTGGCGACCAAGTCGGACAAGCTTTCGGGGAGCGAGCTGCAGAAAAACCTGCTGGCGCTGCGCGCGGCGCTTGGGGCCGGCGAGGATGAGGGGGTGGTGGCCTTTTCCGCCAAAAGCGGGCGGGGGAAAGTGGAATTGTGGCGGGTGCTGCAAACGGCGCTGGAGGAAGGCGGATAATGGGGAAACGAGATCCCGGATAAAAAAAACTTGACGGAAATCAAGATTTTATGTATATTTGTCAAATTGCAAGGGAGATATTGTTTCTAACCCGGCAGGATATGCATAAGTACATTAAAAATGAATCGCTTATAATCATTGTCCGGTTTTTCCTTCACAACCCTTTCGAATTAAAGGTGTTACCAGCCTTTCTATCCGTTACTCGTAAAGTGTGCAACAATCAAGGATGGCTCAGTCCGGTATTAAACTATTGAATGAGTAAAAGCGGTCCCTTTGAAAGGTCAGGCCGCCGCGTTGTGTAACTCGTTCCAGATTGCTGTTTTTTTTGTTCACACCAGTGCTCGATGTTCCGGAATCAGAAGTTTCCTTTCCATACCTTAGAACCATAGTTGCAGGGGGGCGGTCTTTGCAACCGGCTGGAGGTGTCAGCTTTCGGCGGGGTTGCGTGATTTATTTCCGCCCCCGGTTTTTATCAGGCGGATTAGCCGCCCAGGATTTTGACAAACCAATCCAATGCGGTATTCGACTCATTATACGCCACAGGAGGTGAGAGGTTTCAAAAAACCTACAAATCAACCTAAACCGTCATGGTAAGGTCTAGTACAAAGGAGAGTGCATGATTATGAAGACTCAACACAAGTCCACGTTATTGCTGATTGGAGCGTTTGTGCTCATCCTGGCTCTGGTTTCAGGCTGTGTGGATGTGCCGACCGAAGGCCCCACGCCGACACCGTTGAGATCAGAGTACCGCTTCATTCACGCTGCCACGGACATGGGTAACGTTTCGCTCAGCGTGCAGGGCAAGGCTGCAGGCAGCTTTGACTTCAAGGGAAGTATTCCCCATGCCGACTATGGTGCCGGCACCAAGGAACTGATCCTTTCCAACGGCGACTACCTGCTGATCTCGCTGTCGACCGATTACCGCGGCACCTTTGTTCTGCTGAACAAAGAGGGGCCGGATCGTACCTACCTAAAGCTGACGGAACGGCGTATTTTCGACTCCCCGACGATTGTGGATACGGTCTCGGTGGGCGCCATCCGGCCGGTGCACTGCTCGGCCGATGCGGGCGCTGCGGACATCTATGCGGATGGCCCGGGCGGCTCGTTCTCTTGGAAAAATGTCGCATATAGAGGGATCGGCGCTTACAAAAAGGTCGCTCCGGGCGATTATACGGTGACCGTCAAGGCTGCGGGCGGAACGGATGCCCTCTATCAAACGACGGTTGCGGTCGGGACGGAGCGCAACACGGTTCTCGTTATGGGCTCCGCCAAGGGCGGCACCCTCACCGCCGTTGGCGTAAAAGACAATTAATGAGCGAGATACGATGTTGTCTATCGTATACAAGACGGAGGCTATTCTATGAAATTTAAATTCGTATTCGCCCTCATTTGCACCCTGATTTTACCTGCTCTGCTGTTCGGAGCGGAAACCGGCAAGATTACTGGTAAAGTAGTCGACAAGGAGACCGGAGAGGGGTTGCCCGGCGCGAACGTGCTCATCACCGGCACCTCCATGGGTGCGATCACCGACGTGGACGGCAAGTATGTCATGCTCAACGTCCCGGCCGGCGTTTATTCCATCCGCGCCTCGTTCGTTGGGTTCCGTTCGGTTACGGTGACCAACGTCGGCGTCAACGGCGACCTGACCACGACCACCAACTTTGAGCTGCCGAGCCAGGCCCTCAATGCCGGAGACATCACCATCATCGCCGAACGCCCCCTGGTCAATCAGAGTGCCACCAATGCCGTGCGCATTCAGCGCGTCGAGGATTTCAAGAACATCCCGACCCGCAGTGTCAATTCGATCATCTCGCTGCAGCCCGGCGTCCTGGTGAAGGACGGCCAGATCTACATTCGCGGCGGCCGCGCTGAGGAAATCGGCTACATCCTCGAAGGCGCCAGCACCCGCGACGTCGTCGGCGGCAGCAACCTCGTGACCGTCATCCCTGAAGCCTTGGAAGAGTTCCAGGTCCAGGCCGGCGGCTACAACGCGGAGTTCGGCGGCGCCAACGCCGGTATCATCCGTTCGACCCTGCGTTCGGGTACCGCCAATTACCGTTTCACCCTGCAGGGCGAGACCGATAACTTTGCCAAACCCGGCAAGACCTTCCTGGGCACTAGCTCCTGGGGGTACAGCGACTACACCACGACCCTCTCTGGTCCGGTTCCCTTCACCAACAACAAGATCAAGTTCTTCCTCGCCGGCCAGAACACCTTCTGGGCCGATGATGATCCGCGCTTCTGGAAGGGCTTCGATTTCAAGCATGCCGAGACGGTTGTCGATGCCACCCATTTCCCCCTGGTGACGACGACTTATAATGAAGTCTATCCGGAATTGAAGACGATCAACAACTGGACCTACGAGAACAACAGCAATACCTTCAACGGCGCCGGCACTCTGGTCTATGACGGCTCCAAGGTCCGCGTCCGTCTGGCCAGCAACCTTTCCTACAACAAGGCCCAGAACGGCGCTTACATTGCCGACATTCTCAATAAGGACCGCACCGGCCTCTATGAGACCAGCAGCGGCCTCTACACCGCCAAGCTGACCCACATCATCAATCCTCATACCTTCCACGAGGTCAGTTTTGACTATTTCGACCGCCGCTACAAGACCTACGATCGGATCTTTGGCGATGACTACTACATGAATGCGGACAGCATCGCCAATGCCAAGGCCGGTTATAAGTTCCTGAAATGGTCGACGGCCAACGTCACCAACACCGTCGACATCTACGGCTTCGGCTTCACCGATCCGGGTACACCGGCCGGTTATTCCAAATCCAAACGCAATTACATCAGCGGCAAGTACGATTTCACCACCCAGCTGAAGAACCACGAAATCAAGTTTGGCGCTGATGCCCAGTACTGGACCTACCGGACCTTCACAGCAGCGCCCTTCGGCATGTTCACCAACCGCCTGAACAATCCGGATGTCTATGCCGGTGCTCTCGCAGGCGATCTGGCTGATTACGGCGCACTGAACGTCGCGGTCGGTGGAACCAACATCGGTTATGATATGTGGGGCAACGAAGTCGATAAAAATGTCAATGGCATCGACGGCCCGAAGCACCCGACCTACGGCGCCGCTTACCTCCAGGACAAGTACGAGGCCAAACAGCTGGTGATCAACGCCGGTCTGCGCCTCGACTACATCGACAACGATGATTTTACGTTCAAGGATATGGCCAATCCGGCCTGGGATCAGACCAACCACACCCTGATCGCCGACAAGGTCGTCCAGAAGGATCCGGGCCTTTACCTCAGCCCGCGTCTCGGTCTGGCCTTCCCGGCCACCAACCGTACCGTCTTCCACGTGCAGTATGGCAAGTTCGTCCAGGCCCCCAAGCTGGACCAAATCTATATCACCATGCGCTATCTGGATGCGGTCTTCCGGGGCGGCAACTTCTTCACCACCACCCCGGGTTTCGGCCTTGACCCGATGATCACCACCCAGTATGAGGTCGGCTTCAACCAGCAGTTCGCCGAGATGGCCTCCTTCGATATCACCGTCTTTTACAAGGACATCCAGGACTGGATCACCACCAGCCGTATTCAGGGCGGTCCCAACGATGCCATCGCCTACTATAACATCCTGGAAAACGGCGATTTCGCCACCACCAAGGGCGTCGAGTTCTCCATGACCCTGCGTCGCACCAACCGCGTCGCCGCCCAGGTCAACTATACCTACTCCTCGGCCCTTGGCACCGGTTCGGTCACCGGCTCTTCGCTGGCCGGCACCGAACAAGGCGTGGCGGTCCCGACGATCATCAGCCCGCTCGATTTCAACCGTCCGCACGTCGGCTCGGTCAATGTCGATTATCGTTTCGGCAAGGATGACGGCGGCCCGATCCTCAGCCAGCTGGGCGCCAATCTGCTCTTCCAGTTCCAGAGCGGTCACCCCTATACCCTGCGCGAAGGCGCTTTCGGCCAGCAGGATGAGAGTGTCGGCGGCGAGATCTCCGATTCGCGTAACCGCAATCCGCTGGAATCGGTCAACAGCTCGATGACGCCGTGGAACTATACCATCGACCTGCGTTTGGACAAGACCATCGATTTCGGCCCGGTCGCCGCGAACTTTTACGTTTATGCGATGAACCTGACCAACAAGAAGAATGTCACCAACGTTTACATGCGCACCGGCAATGCGTGGGATGATGGGTTCAAATCCGATTCGCAGACCAGCGCTTCGATCGCCGCGGCCCATGGCGGTGAGTTGTTCTGGAGAATGTACGATGCCATCAACCTCAACGGCAACGGCAGCAACTCCCAGAGTGGTCGTCTGCTGGGCACGCCGCGTCAGGTCCGTGCCGGTATCCGCCTGGAGTTCTGATCCCCCCTGCGGGAAGGATGCTCCGGAAACCCGGCCCGGGAGAGCGCCTTGGGCGCCTCTCCCGAAGTTCGATGTGAAGCGGATTAGACCCATCTAAAGAAATCGTACTTACGGAGGTCACGAATGAAAAAACTAGTAATCCTTCTTCTCGTCCTCAGCGTGTGCTGGTTTGCCCAGGTTGCACCCAGCTATGCGAAGATCGAGGGGAGAAGCCTGCCGGCTGCGCACCTGAACAAAGCCAGCGCGGATTATATGACCAGAACCCTGGTGAATATCGGCAACGTCGGCATGTGGATTTTTTCCGACGGTACCTCGGCCAACCAGCCCAATGGCAACTCGGGTCTCTTTTACCCGCGCGGCAGCACTCCCTCCACCGCGGTCATCTTCCAGGATGGTTTCATCATGGGCGGTGTGGTCCATGACGGCATCGAGCCGGCCATCCGTATCGAGGGCCAGTGCTACGATATCGGCACTGTGCCCGGCGCCATTCTCTCCAAGGGCGTCGCGGAAGACAAGAACGATTATGCCAAGGTCAACCGCATCTGGCGTATCCGCAAGGACTTCGCCACGCTGACCGATGATGATCTGCGACTCGACGCGGCCGAAGTCAACAGCGTCAATGCCGCTGACGTCACCGCCGGGCAGATCGCCCAGCTGCGCGCTGCCTACAAGGCGGACTGGCTCGATTGGCCGGTTTACAAGGGCGCGCCCTTCTATGATGCCGAGGGCGACGGCCTGTATAATCCCAAGTTCAACGCCGATGGCACCCCGGTTCTCTACCCCGAAGGGGACGAGCCCGGTTATGCCAATGGCGATCAGGTGGTCTGGCTCATCGTCAACGATCTCGATCCTTCGGCCTGCTCCAACTTTTACGGCAGCGTGCCGACCGGCCTCGAGCTCCAGATCACCCTATGGGCTTATAAACGCGCCGATGCCATGGGCAACATCATCTTCAAGCAGTTCCGCGCCATTTACAAGGGGCGTGCCGAAACCCCGGCCAACGCCACCATCAGCGATATGTACGTCTGCCAGTGGTCGGATCCGGACAACGGTGAAGCGGGTGACGACTTTGCCGGCTGCGACACCACCCTCAGCCTCGGCTATGTCTACAACGCTGCAGCGTCGGATCCTACCTTCTCGGCTGCCGGCTATCCCCCGGCCGCGGGGGGGTACGACTTTTTTGCCGGCCCGATGGTTCCCTCCGATGATCCGGCCAGCGAAGGCATCTTCGGCCTGAAAAAACGCGCCGGGTACAAGAACCTGCCGATGACCTCGTTCGCTTTCTTTGCGGCGGGTCAGACCGACTCGGATCCGACTCAGCGGACCTATGACGGCACGATGCAGTGGTGGAACCTGCTGCGCGGCTACAAACCGCGGCCGCAGTATCCCGAAGGGACCCCCTGGACCAATCCGCAAACCGGCGCCACCACCATGTTCCGCGTCCCCGGCGACCCGGTTGCCGGGACGGGCTGGATCGATGAGAATACCGGCGACCGTCGTATCCTCTTGGTCTCCGGACCGACCGAGATTGCTCTGGGTGATACCGTCGAAACCGTCGTCGCCGTTGCCGCTGCGATGGGCTCCGACCGCCTCTCCTCGGTCTCGGTGCTGAAATTCTACGACCGATTCGCCCAGAACGCCTTCGACGTGCTCTTTGAGCTGCCGAGTGCGCCACCCAAACCGACCGTGCAGGCCACCGAACTGAATCAGCAGATCCTGCTCAACTGGGCCGTCGATCCCGCTGCGGTCGCCAAGGTGGAAGGCTTTAACGACAAGGGCTATGCTTTTGAAGGATATAATATCTATCAACTCCCCAGTGCAGGCGCGACAGCATCCCAGGGTGTCAAGTTGGCCACCTATGACCTGAAAGACGGCGTGACCACGATCGTCCAGGAATCCTTCGATCCCGCCTCGGGTCTGGTGCTCTCTCTGCCGGCCCAGATCGGCAAGGATACCGGCATCAAACGCACCCTGACCATCACGATCGACCGCCTGCGTGATATGCCGCTGGCCAACGGCCGGATGTATTACTTCGGTATTTCCGCCTACAGCTACAACGGTACGCCAGGCCTAACCACCGTGACCCTGGAAAGCCCGATGACGGTTGTGGGTGTTGTACCACAGACGACCAAGCCGGGTGTCCGCCTGACCACTGCGAACAACACCATGCTTGAAGTCAAACATGCCGCCGGGACGAGCGAAGGGGTCGTGACCGCTGAGGTCATTGACAACACCCGCCTGACCGGGCATGAATACAAGGTGACCTTCCGCGATGTCGACGGCGCCAGTGTCTGGGATCTCACCGACGTCACCACCGGTACAGTCAAACTCAGCAGCCAGGTCAATCAGTCCGGTGACGATGATTATCTGATCGTCGACGGCGTTCAGGTCAAGGTGTCGGGTCCGACCACCGCCGGTCTGAAGGATAATGGCTACAACTATGTACCTGCCGCCAACCGCTTCCTGACAGCTTTTAACGATCCCTCGGGTGCAGCTACCCTCTGGCCGATGGAAGGCTGGGCGGGCCTGTTCGGTTGGGCCGAAAATTTCTTCGGCACCGGCCTTCCGGCTACGGGATGCAAAAACGTCGAGATCCGTTTTGCCGCTTGCGATGAGCTCGGCAATCCGCTCGATCCCAATGACCCCAACGCTTCGATGGCCTATCGGTACATGCGCCGGGCCAGCGCGCCGGCGGCTGATCCCTCTTTTGCGCCGTATATCGTTAATCCGGGCGCGGGCTATGCTTACCAGGATATGCGCCTGGTCTGTTTTGCGGCCTATGATATGGAAGCCAATCCGCCGCGCCGTCTCAACGTCGGTTTCAATGAGAACAATGCAGTCGGCGGTCTGGTAAACGGCGTATGGATGCCCGGCCGCTACGACACCCAGGGCGGCATGAATACCACCCGCGAATTCATGTTCATCTTCGCGAGCGATTATTCGACCACCCCGCAGGCGATGTACACCACGAATGACATGCTGAATACGGTGACCAATACCGACCTGATGTACGTCGGCGTCCCGAGCCGCCGCGGTGCCAGACTGCCGCAGGCCGGTGACAAGGTCATCCTTGAAGCCAATCATTTCAATACCCCGAATGATGTCTTCACGTTCAGCACGGTCTCCCCGACCAACCAGATGGCCGATGCGGTAAAGGATATCGAGAAGATCCAGGTTTTCCCGAATCCCTACTACGGTTTCAACATCGTCGAGAAGAACCAGTTCAGCCGTTTCGTCACCTTCAGCCACCTGCCTGCCAAGGCGACCATCCGCATCTTCACCCTGGCTGGCGTGCTGATTCGGACCCTGGAGAAGAACGACCCCTCGCAGTTCACCACCTGGGATCTGCAGAATGAGTCCGGTCTGCCGGCTGCCAGTGGCGTCTACCTGGTTCACATTGACCTGCCTGAAGTTGGCAAAACCAAGACCCTCAAACTGGCCTTGGTGCGTGAGCAGCAGTTCCTGACCATCTATTAATTGCCAGACGTGCGGCGGCGCTGCCGCCGCACGGTGCAGGGTTCACAACCGAAGGATTCTATCGTGAGACATCTCTGCAAAAAAATTGATAGGAGATTGAATATGAAAGCTGTTTTCAATAAAACGGTTCTTGTGACCTTGGCAATCCTGGTGGTCCTGGCTGCTCAGGCCTTCGCAGGCGCCTCCAATCGGGCAGGAACCAATGCAGCTTCCGAGCTGCTGATTCCCGTCGGAGCGCGCTACATCGGCATGGGCGGCGCTACGGCCGCAAGTGTCCAGGGTATCGACGCGATCTACTGGAATCCCGCAGGACTCGATCGCGCGAGCTATCGCGCCACAGCGCAATTCTCGCAGATGAGCTACCTGGCGGGCATCGATGTCACCTATGCCGCTGTCGCCGCGAAATTCGGCGGCCTTGGCAGCATCGGCCTGAGCTTTAAAACGCTGGCCATGGGAGACATCGCCATCACCACCGAAGATGCTCCCGATGGCACCGGGGCGCTCTTTTCGCCCCAGTTCCTCAACCTCGGCCTGACCTATTCCCGGGCCCTGACGGACCGCGTCTCCGTCGGCGCGTCGGCGAAACTGATCTCCGAGACGATCGATCGCGTCGGCGCCAGCGGCCTTGCTTTTGACATCGGCGTTCAGTATCAGAATCTCGGCGATATCAACGGCCTTGGCATCGGAGTCACCCTGCGTAACCTCGGACCGGGCATGACCTACGACGGTAACGGCCTGCTGCTCAAAGCCAATCCGCTCGACGTCCAGCGCTCCACCTCGTTCTACAAGGTCGTCGCCGGCAAGGATGAGCTGCCCTCAACCCTCGATCTCGGACTGAGCTACAAGATCAACATTGCCGAGAAAAACTCGCTCAGCCTGCATACCACCATCGTCAACAACAACTACGATGATGACTATGCCAACCTGGGCGCTGAATATTCCTTCGAAGACATGATCTTTCTGCGCGGCGGTTATGGTCTGCCCCTGGCCGGCGACAAGGATGCCACGGGTGCCCAGAACCATATCTACGGGTTCACAGCCGGCGGCGGTTTCCAGAAGGATTTCGGCGGTCTGACAGTTATGTTTGATTATGCTTACCGCGCCGTCGAGTATTTCGATGGCAACAACGTCTTCACCCTCAGCCTCGGCTTCTAATCCCGAGCGGCATTTTCCCCCCGCAAAGGTCAGGGAGAATACTCCCTGACCTTTGCTGTATAATTCCCCTTGTAATTCTCACCAGCAGAGTGTATATTTCCGGACAGAATCTTTGCAGATCATCGTGAGAACAATGCCATGAAAAAGTACATGCTTGTACTGCTGCTGATGTCAAGCTGCGCGACGACGGCGGCGCGGGAACAAAAACATCTGGACCTCAGCATCGACGTTGCCCAATTCCTCGGATCCGACGGCCAATCCTATCTGGAAATCTATTTTTCCCTGCCGGAACGGGGCCCGCTCTATGTGCAGGCGAATGGCGGATTTGTCTGCGATGTGATGATGAGCGTGGAGATTTTTCAGGATGACTCGCTGTGGGCCAACAAGGTATGGCGCATCAGCAATACCCTGGCGGATACGGCCGCAACCTCCGCCAGCCGGCAACTGGTGGACATGCTCCGCTATCCGGTGACGCCCGGCCGGCATTATCAGATCACCCTCTTCGCGCGCGATGCCCGCCGCAGCAGTCTTGATTCGGTGCGCGTCGATTGGACCAGCGCCAACTGGTCCCGCGATCTCGCCCTCAGCGATCTGCAACTGGCCAATTCCATCGCCTCCTACGACAGCAGCTGCAACGAAGTGTTCCGCAAGCGCTTTTATTGTGTCACACCCAATCCTGAATTCACCTTTGGCGGAGAGAAAGGGGACCTCTATTATTATTTTGAGGCCTATAACCTGCAGAAAAATCTCCATGCGCTGAAATACCGCGTCCTTACCCGCATCCTCGACGGCCAGGGAGAACTTCTGGCCCAGGTGCCGCCGGTTATCCACGAACGCGATCTCAAGCAGGATGTCATCCGGGAGATCGGTCAGTTCCCGATGCGCGATATTCCCAGCGGGACTTACCAGCTTGAATATGCCCTTACCGATTCGGCCAATGGCGTTTTGCTACGCAAGTCCAAACTCTTCCTCGTCCAGAATCCGGGACTCAAACCCCTGGCGCCGGTTTTCGCGCAGGGCGACCAGGAGATGCACTTCCTCGATGATTTCGATCTAAAGAAGCTGGATGAGGAGTTCGACAAACTCTTCGCGCTCACCTCCAAGGGGGACCGCGATATCTACCGCAGCCTCAAGGAGGCCGACGCAAAGCGCGCCTTTCTCTACAAATTCTGGGCCTCGCTGACACCTCCAGACTATTCACTGACCCAGGATTTCCGCATCCGCTATATGAAGGATTGCGAGTACGTGGCCAACTATTTCTCCCGGCCGGGCAAATCCGGATGGCGCAGCGATCGCGGCATCGTCTTTCTGCGCTACGGCAAGCCCTCCGACATCGAACGCCATACCGTGGGCAAGGATACCAAACCCTATGAGATCTGGCATTATGAAAATATCGAGAATGGCGTCATCTTTGTTTTTGTCGACCGTATGGGCTTCAACCAGTACGAACTGATCCATTCCACTATGCGGGGCGAGGTCTACAACCCGCAATGGGAACGGCTGGTGCAACCTGCGGCTACTGATGACATTACCATGTGAGAACGCTCTTGAGAAAAATCCTTCTGAGATCCTGCCTGGCCAGCGGGATGATCCTGCTTGCCGGTTGCGGCAAGCGGGAATCCATTCCCGTCCCGGTCTTTCTGCCTCTTGCTGAGGGCAGTCAGATCAAGTATGTCTCCTATGTGACGGACAGCCTGCGGCGTATCCAGCATGCGCTCGAGTATTTCCCCCGCTACTATGTCCGCAGCGATTCCAGCACAGCGGTCAAACGCCATTATTACATCGAAAATAATAAGTTGAACAGCTACAGCGTCGATCCGCAAGGCCGCATCACCCTTCAGGTTCAGGTTGATCTGGCGACCTATGCCGCCGCGGCGGGTTTTCCCTATGGCATGCCGGTATTCTTCAGCTATCCACGTCTGGCCTTTGACAAGACGCGGGGAGTAGGCACCACCTGGAGTGTGCGGGCCGACACCCAGTTCATTGTCGTGGATGCGGAAAAAAACGCGCGCGCGCTCGAGTTCGGCTATCGCGGCGAAGCCCGGCTCGAGGGTTGGTCCGAAGTCACCGTACCGGCGTCTCATGGGCAGAAGCTCAAGGTTCTGGATGTCCGCTGGCCGCTTTTGCTTAATTATCTCCGTGACCGCGCCTCCGGGGATACGCTATGGGTGCAACGCGGCGAAGGTCATGAATACTTTGATCCCCGTTTCGGCCTGGCGCGATCCACGAACAATTACACCATCCGCAAAAAAAGTGAAGCGCCCGTCTACCGGCAGAGCACACTGGATCTCTACCTGATGATTATTCCCAGTAAGTGATCCATGACCGGCGTTCGTGAAACCTCCCCGGAACTTTCTCCAGGGAGGTTTTGTTGTATGGAATGTAACCTGCGATGCTTGATTTCGTTTTGCAAAGGGAGTGGAAGGGTTGAAGAGAGCCAAATGGGTATTGGGGATGATGGTGCTGTTGCTGGCGCCGGTGATGGCGAGCCCGGAAGCGGGCCGGATGGACCCGCGTCTGGGGATGCTCTGGAGGGAGGGGCGGGATGTGCGGGCGAGGAACGTGCTGGAAAAATCGACGCCGGACCTGATTCCGGTGATTGCCAGCGGCCGCATCGATGAAGCGGAGATCACCGCACGGGGCGCCAAGGTGCGCTGGCGTCGCGGCGATCTGGCGATTTTGCTGACACCCGTCGAGATCCTCCCCGATCTGGCGGCTGCTCCGGGCCTGATATGGCTCGAGGCGGCTTCCATGGCCAGACCCGCAACCGATATCAGCATCCCCGAAGTCGGCGGCATCCGGGCGCGCAGCATCACCGGGTTGAGCGGACGCGGTGTCCTTATCGGCATCGTGGATTCGGGCATCGACTGGCGTCATGAGGATTTCATTACCCCGGATGGCAAGACGCGCATCAAGGCGATCCTCGACCTCAGCGAGCCGGGCGGCTATTACGGGGGAGTGCGCTACACGGAAGAGGAGATCAATGCCGCACTCGCCGCGGGAGCCAGTCTGGCAACCCACGACTACAGTGGTCATGGCAGTCATGTCGCCGGCATCGCCGCCGGTGATGGCGGCAGCGATGCGGCATTTGGAACCTACGCCGGAATGGCGCCCGATGCCGGGCTGGTCGTAGTCAAGGCCAATCGTGACCCTTATGTCTCGGAATTCAGCTCGGACGATCAGATCATCGCCATCGATTTCATCGACAGCGTCGCCGCCGCAAGCGGACTCCCCTGTGTCATCAATTTG
Organism: bacterium; assembly: GCA_035419245.1. Taxonomy (NCBI): domain Bacteria; species bacterium. Next base: position 210,279 of record DAOLSP010000003.1, read on the forward strand.
AGCTTCGGCACCACCTTCGGATCCCACGATGGCACCTCGGCGGTCGAACGTTTTATCGAGGGCCTCTCCGGTCCGGGGCGGATCTTCGTTGCCGCAGCGGGCAATGAAGGCGACAAGGGCAGCCACGCCCGGGTGGCCGCCAGCGGCAGCGGCGCCAGGGTCTCCTTTTCGATTCCCGCCTATTCGGCCCATTCCGGGAACAACGACGATTATCTTCTGATCGATGGTTGGTACAAGGGCAATAGCCAGGCCACGGTGACCTTGAAAACGCCCGGCAATGAGACCATCGGCCCCATCAACTACGGCGGCTACTATGACAAGAATACGGCCAGCGGCTATGTGATGATCTGGAACGGCTATTACGAGAACGACGGAGAGGTTATCAGCGGCCCCAATCCCTTCAACCTTGACAAAGAGATCATTATCGAGATCAGCGATCGGGCGGGCAACATCCCTGCCAGCGGGACCTGGCAGCTCAAGGTGAACGGCAGCGGTGAAGCAGTCGATTTCTGGCTCGCCAGCGAAACGATGACCGTGCAGTTCGTCGAGGGGCTGAGCACCCGGTCGACGATTACCGTGCCGGCCACCGGCAAAAGTGTCATCGCAGTCGGCGCCTATACCACACGCAAGAGCTGGAAGGATTTCGACGGCAACAATTTGACCCTGGATACCAAAGGAACCATCAAGGTGGGGGATGTCGCCGAATTCTCGGGCGCCGGTCCCAGCCGCGATGAACGGATCAAACCCGAGATCACCGCGCCGGGGCGGATCATCGGCTGCACACTTTCCATCGACGCAGACCCGCTCTCCAGCTACAGCGTTTTCGCCTCCACCAGTGCGAGTTACCCTAAGGCCTTCCTTCTGCCGGATGCGCATCATGGCTTGACGCTCGGAACCAGCATGGCCGCCCCGCATGTCAGCGGCACCATCGCCCTGCTGCTTCAGAAAAAAGCCGATCTCACGCCGTTGCAGGTGCGGGAGCTCCTGGTTCGTACCGCGCGGTCGGTCGGAAGTTCGACCAAGGTGAATCAATGGGGATACGGCAAACTGGACGCCTATGCCGCCGCCACAGCGAGCCTGGATTCCCTGCCGACGGTCGAGGAGGAGCCCTATCTGCCCTGGCCCAATCCCTTCGTTATCTCCACGGCGGTCGAATATGCGGTAACCACGCGTTCACCGGAAATTACCCTGTTCAATGCCATCGGGCAGCGCGTTCCCGCCCTGCTCTACCGGGAGGAGGGTGCCGGCGGCCGAGGAATCGTCCGCTGGTATGGACAAGATATCAGCCAGAGGCGGCTGGCCGCGGGCGTCTATTTTATGGTGTTCCGGTATCGGGACAAGCGAATTGTCCGCAAGATTTGCCTGCTTTAAAGAATCCTGAGCAGGTGTGAAAGGATTGCATTCGATGAGTGCGTTGACCGAAAGGGAGGGAGGGACGGTGGCCGGATGGGCCCGCAGAGCGAAAACCAAAATCAAATACCATGTTGACCTCATCGCGATGCGGCGGGAGATCGAGCGCCTCTTCTCCGAGCTGGGTGGACGCACCTTCGAGCTCCTCTCTTCCGATCCCGGCGCTGAGGTCGGCCGCGATCCCGAAATTCAGCACTGGATGGAGAAGCTTAAACATCATGAGGCGATGCTGGCTGCCCTCAAGTCAGACCATCGCACGGCGACCGAAACATAAGACGCCCAGGGAGGCGCCATGGAGGATGCTGCGGCACAGGGACTGGAGTCGGAGCTGCATCGCCTCTGGCAGAGTGGTATCCTGTCCGGAGCCGATCTGACCACCCTGGACCAGCGCCCGATCGAAATCCTCGACTGCGGCCGGCATAATCTGGATGCCGGGCCCGATTTTCTCGATGCCCTGCTCCGCATTGGAGGAGAGCTGGTGCGCGGCGACGTGGAGATCCACCGGACGGCCGCGGAGTGGTACCTTCATCATCACGACAGCGATGCCCGCTATAACCGGGTGGTCCTGCATGTAGCCGTTGCCACCTATTCCGCTGTTTTTTCCGCCCGCCGCTGCGACGGCAGCGCAGCCCCCACACTCCTCATCGATCCTGCTCTCCTGGCCTCCTTTTTATCGCATCCGCCCGCCACAGCGGATGAACGACGTACCTGCCTTCTGGCCGCCCTGGACCCGCCGCTGCTCCTCGCGCGCCTGGAGGCCGCGGCAGAAGAGCGCCTGCGGATGCATGCCGCGCGTCTTATGGAGATGCGTCGGGACGACTCCTGGGAGCAAATTCTCTATGCCGGGCTGCTGGATGCGCTGGGCTATGGCAAGAATCAGTCCCCCTTTCGCCAACTAGCGCGGCGCCTGCCTTTCGACCGGCTATCCGGCATGATCAGGGAACTGGAGGATGACGAGGCCATCCGGTGCAGTGAGGCGCTGCTCTTTGGCGTCGCCGGACTGCTGCCAGCGGGATGGCATCCGCATGCTTATGTGCGGGCGCTGCAGCGGTATTGGCGGCGGGCGCAGCGTCGCGCCGATCTGGAGCCGATGGCCGCGGAGTCCTGGCAGTTTTTCCGGTTGCGACCCGCCAATTTTCCGACACGACGCATCGCGGCCTGCGCCCGGCTGGCGGCGCGCTTTCGGCGCGGGGATCTGCTTTCCACTCTGAAAGGCCTGGTCACCGCCAGCCCGGACCCGGTGCAGGCGCTCCCCGCGCTGGCGGATCTGGCGGTTGTAGAGGTCGGCGGGTTCTGGGCAGACCATTACGACTTTATGATGGCTGCACAATCGGCCCACTCTCGCCGGCGCGTCCGTATGATCGGCCGCGGCCGCAGCCGCGAGATCGCGGTCAATATTCTCTTGCCCGCCTTGCTTGCCTGTGCGCAGGAGAGTGAGGATGGCCGCCTCGGAGCTGCAGTGCGCACGCTCTTCCGCCTTTTCCCCAGGACGCCGGAAAATGAAATCACCCGGAGGATGCGCCATCAGCTCTTTGATCCGCAAGACGGCCGGCCCGGGATGCTGCCAGGCGGCGCCGCCTGGCAGCAGGGCATGATCCAGCTCGATCTTATGTGTTGCCGCCGGGCTGCTTGTGACGGCTGCAGGACACCAGCGGGGCTGCAGCATCCTTTTTGTTGACTTTATGGCAATTAATGAGTAAATTATCCAGTTTACAAGAAACCTCACTTGAAAATAAGGGATGGCTGGCCTGAAGGCAGTGCAATGAAAGAGGCCGGTGACTGGAATGCCGCAGGCCAGGCTCAGCCGGCGGAAGTCGAACCCGGGACCTTGTACCTGGTCAGCACACCGATCGGCAATCTCCGCGATATCAGCCTGCGAGCTCTCGACGTTCTGGCCGCGGTCGATCTGATTGCCGCAGAGGACACGCGCACCAGCCGGATTTTGCTGCAGCATTACGCCATCCCGACGCCGCTCACCAGCTATCACGATCACAACGAGGAGCGGGCTGCGCCGCTGCTGGTGCAGAAACTGGTTCAAGGCGCCTCCATCGCTCTCATCTCCGATGCCGGCACCCCGGGGATATCCGACCCCGGTTTCTATCTGGTTCGGGCCGCGCTCCAGGCAGGCTGCAGGGTGGTGGCCGTGCCCGGCGCAACCGCATTTGTCCCGGCGCTGATCGCCTCCGGACTGCCAGCCGAACGTTTTGTTTTCGAGGGTTTTCTTCCGCACAAGAAGGGGCGGCAAACCCGGCTGCAAGCCCTTCGGGAAGAACCACGGACGATGATCTTTTACGAATCACCGCTGCGCCTGGAGCGCCTCTTGCGCGAAGTGCATGCCCTTCTCGGCGACCGCCCGGCAGCCATCGCCCGGGAAGTCACAAAAAAATTCGAGGAGATCCGGCGCGGTACCCTCGCCGAGCTGATCGCCGGCTCTGCGACACTGGTCAAAAAAGGTGAATTCGTTGTGATGGTAGCCGGCCGGCCGCGAAATTCAAAGGAAGCGAGTGAATAGGACGCCATGAAGATCGAACTGATTCCTCCCGTCGTCAAGACCAGATTCAAACAACTCATCCAACCCCTTGTCGGCTCCCTGGTGCGCTACCATCTCAATCCCAACTGGTTCACCACTTTTTCCTTTTTCATCATTGTCGCCGCCGCTGTAGCCTTTGGCCGCGGCGCCTTACGCCTGGGGGCCACCTTGATGCTGTTGGGAGGGATGCTGGATATGCTGGACGGTGCGGTAGCCCGCGCCTCCAACCGCGTCACTCGTTTCGGGGCGCTCTATGATTCCACGCTCGATCGCTATGCCGAGATCGCCGTTTTTTTTGGTTTTGCCTACTATTTCGTTCATAAGACCGGCATGGGCGCAGCGCATGGATTGTTGATCAGTATGGTGGTCTTTATCGCCATGGCCGGTTCCCTCATGGTCAGCTATGTCCGCGCCCGCGCTGAGGGACTCCACTTCGACTGCAAGGTCGGGGTGATGCAGCGGCCCGAGCGCCTGGTCCTGCTCAGCCTCGGGGCCTATATCAATGATACATGGCTGGTCGTGATGCTGGTCGTCGTTGCCTTCTTCGCCAATCTTACCGCGATCCAACGGCTGGTCTACATCTGGCGGTCGGAGACGACCTCCAAATGGAAAAAAGTGCCATCCGACATCGCACACGAATAAATTCACCTCATACCAAAAGGAGCTGTGCCATAATGGATAAAGGAGTTCAGATCGATCCCGCTAAGGGGAAGCTTGGCGTCATGCTGGTCGGCCTTGGGGCTGTAGCCACCACGGTGATCGCCGGTGTCGAGCTGGTCCGCAAGGGACTGGCCAAACCCATCGGCTCGCTGACACAAATGGGCACCATCCGCCTCGGCAAGAGAACCGACAACCGTTCACCCAAAATCAAGGAATTCGTCCCCCTTGCTGATCTGCAGGATATCGTCTTTGCCGCATGGGATATTTTTCCGGACAACGCCTACGATGCCGCCCTCTCCGCTGGTGTGCTCAGCACAGAGGATATCGAAAAGATCCGCCCGGAGCTGCAGTCGATCAGGCCGATGAAGGCGGTCTTCGATGACTATTATGTGAAGCGCTTGCACGGCACCCATATCAAGACCGGCAAGACGAAAATGGATCTGGCCGAGCAGCTCAAGCAGGATATCGCCTCTTTCAAGAAAGAAAAGAACCTTGACCGTGTTGTGGTCGTCTGGTGCGCCAGCACCGAGATCTACCAGGAACACGATCCGGTTTACGATTCGATCGAGACGCTTGAAAAGGCGATGCGTGAAAATCATATCGCCATCCCCTCCAGCATGATCTACGCCTATGCGGCGATCACCTCGGGTGTTCCCTTCGCCAACGGCGCTCCCAATATAACCATCGACATCCCGGCTTTTCTAGAGCTGGCCAAGCGCCATAACGTCCCCATCTGTGGCAAGGATTTCAAGTCGGGTCAGACCTTCATGAAAACTCTGATAGCTCCCGGGCTCAAGGCCAAGCAGCTGGGTGTCTCCGGCTGGTTCTCGACCAACATCCTCGGCAACCGCGACGGCGAGGTTCTCGACGATCCCGAGAGTTTCAAGAGCAAGGAAGTCTCCAAACTCTCCGTTCTGGATACCATCTTCCAGCCGGAACTGAACCCTGATCTCTACGCTAATGTCTTTCACAAGGTGCGCATCAACTACTATCCCCCGCGCGGCGACAATAAGGAGAGCTGGGACAACATTGATATCTTCGGCTGGCTCGGCTACCCGATGCAGATCAAGGTCAACTTTCTCTGCCGCGATAGCATCCTGGCCGCTCCGATCGTGCTTGATCTCGCCCTCTTCATCGACCTGGCGCAGCGTGCCCATATGAAGGGCATCCAGGAGTGGCTCTCCTTCTTCTTCAAGAGCCCGATGACCGTGCCCGGGCTCTATCCTGAGCATGATGTCTTCATCCAGCTGATGAAACTGAAGAACACCCTGCGCCATCTGCGCGGCGAAGAGTTGATCACCCATCTCGGGCTCGAATACTACGACTGATCCCGGTGTTTGAACGCAAAGCGCCCTGCTGACCGCGGTCTTCGGCGGCGGGGCGCGCTGCCATTGGAAAGAAGGTGAAGCTCTGCAGATCAGGCCCGAAACTAGGTTGACAGGTCGCGTTTGAAAAAGTCCACGCCCATAATATCCATCCTAACGACCTCCTTGCCGGCCGTCATTGATCTCTCCTCACAGACGATCATGTGGACGATCGAGGCGATTTTTATCGGTCGGCTCAGCGCCGAGGCCTTCGCCGGGGTGGGCATGGCGATCCAGATCGTAGTGGTTTTTCTCACGCTGCTGCTGACTTTTGTGATGGGCGCCGGGATCATCATGAACCGCCATCTCGGGGCGCGCGATTTCTGGCAGGCCAACCACATCTTCGGGCAGGCGATGATCATCGGCATCATCATGGCCTTTCTCTTCGGCCTGATCTGGTATTCGGGCGCCATTCATCTGTTCCGGTTGATCGAGGAGGATGGGAAGGTCGCCCTGGCCCGTAATGCGGGTGTGACCTATCTCCGCACTTTGGCTTTTTTTGCACCGCTGCTGGTCACCAACTTTGTGGCGGTGGGGATCATCCGCTGCGTTGGCGACACTCGCCACTCCATGATGGTCAACGTGCTGATCAACGGCATCAATTTAGCCCTCTGCCCGACCCTGGTCTTCGGGTGGTTCGGGCTGCCGCGCTTGGAGGTCCAGGGGGCGGCACTAGCAGTGGGCATCGCCCATAGTATCGGTTTTTTTGTCACCTTTTATTTACTGCGGCGCCGCAAGGTTTCAGTCTTTCTCTCCTTTCGCGAGCTGGCTTCGCCACGCTGGGAGAGTTTCAAGCTGCTTTTCAATTCCGGCTGGCCGACTACGGTCGAACAGTTGACCTGGGCCCTAGGGCAGCTGGTCGTAACCGGCTATACGGCCAAGATGGGTGTGGTGGTCCTCTCGACCCAGACCCTATTTGTGCGGATCCAGAACGTTCTTTCCATGATCTATATGGGTTTCAGCCTGGCGGCGATGAGCACGATGGGCCGGAATCTCGGAGCCGAAAACAGCGATCTCGCCTTTCGCATGGCGCGCACGGCGCACCGGGTGATGGCGGTTTTCGTGGTAGCCATGGTTGCCTTGATGATCTTTTTTTCGCAGCCGCTGATCAGCGTTTTCACCACCGATGCAGAGGTGAAGGCGCTGGGGCGTATGGCCATCTATTTCTTTGCCTTTGCGCAGATCCCCAAGGCGCTCAACAATGTCATCTCCGGAAATCTGCGCGGGGTCGGCGACCTCAGCTGGCTGATGTGGCTCACCATCGTTTTTGTTGTTGTCTTTGAAATCGGTCTGAACTGGGTCTCCGCCTTTCTCTTTGGCTGGGGTTTGTACGGCGTTTGGGGGGTGCAGAGCCTTGACGAGACGATCCGTTTCGGCCTGAATTATCTGCGGTTCGCCGGCGGCAGCTGGCGCCGGGAGGCAGCTTGAACGCGCCCCGGACCGGCCTGCTGATCACCTTCGAGGGGATTGACGGCTCGGGTAAATCCACGCAGGCCACTCTGCTGGGGGCGCGGTTGGCCCAGACGGGCCGCACGGTGGTCAGCCTGCGTGATCCGGGTGCCACCGAGGTCGCGGAACGCATCCGGGCGATCCTGCTGGATCGCAGGTTGACGGGCCTGTCGCCCTGGGCCGAGCTGCTGCTATACGAAGCGGCACGGGCGCAGATGAGCGAAGAAATGATTCAGCCGGCCCTCGCTGAGGGCAAGCTGGTGGTCTGCGACCGGTACTACGATTCCACCACCGCCTATCAGGGGTACGGACGCCGTCTCGATCTGGAACAGGTCCGTCAGGCCAACCGCATCGGTTCCTGCGGTGTGGTGCCGGACGCCACCTTTCTGATCGACGTCGAGCTGGCGGAGGTCGGCCGCCGGCTGGCTGCGCGCAGCGGCGATGCCGACCGTATGGAAGCCGCGAGCGCCGAGTTTCACGAACGGGTTCGCCAGGGCTATCTGCAGCTGGCCGCTCAGGAGCCGGAACGCATTCACGTCATCCCGGGTGACCGTCCGATCGAATTGATCCATCGCCATATCTGGCAGCTCGTTATGAGTAGATTCCAGCGGCATTTGCATCTGCAGCGCCCTGGAGAGGAGAGTGTATGAAAGCCTGTCGTCATTTGCTTTGGGCCGCATTGGTCATGCTCCCCGTTATACCCCTTCAGGCGCAGGGTCCCGATGCCGCCACCCCGGCGAAGCAGGATCCCTATTATGAGGCCATGAAGAACATCCGTCTCTTCGGCCAGATCTATCAGGAGATCAACGACCGCTACATCGAGGAGATCGATCCGAAGAAATTCATCCGCGCCGGCATCAACGGCATGCTCGACCGGCTCGATCCCTACACCGTCTTCCTCGAGGAGGACGGCAAGGATGAGCTGGAGATCATCACCCGCGGCAAGTACTTTGGTGTCGGCATGCGCATTCAGATCCGCAACGGTTATGCCACGGTGGGCGAGCAGCCTTTCGCCGACAGTCCGGCGGCCCGCGCCGGTATCCGGGAAGGCGATCAGATCATCGAGATTGACGGCAAGAGCACCAAGGGGGAATCCATCTCGGAGACGGCCCACCGGCTGCGCGGTACTGAGAAGGGGAGCGAGGTGGTGCTCAAGATCCGTCGCGTCGGCGAGGAGCAACTCCTGACCTTCACCCTGTTGCGGGACGAGATCAAGGTGACCGATATCCAGTTCAGCGGCATGATTGCGCCGGGCGTCGGCCTGATCCGCTTGAGCAGCTTCAACCGCGATGCCGGCGATCAAATCCGCGACGAGATCGTCAAGCTCAAGGACCAGGGCCTGGAGGGGCTGATCTTTGATCTGCGCGGCAATCCGGGCGGTCTGCTCGAGGCAGCGGTCTCCGTCGCCGAGAACTTTGTCGCCAAGGGCGACATGATCGTCTTCACCGAAGGGCGCGGCGAGTACCGCCGCCAGGACTATCGCGCCCGCAAGGATCCGGTCCTCGGCAGCCTGCCCCTGATCGTGCTCGTCGACGGCTACAGCGCCTCTTCTTCCGAGATCGTCGCCGGAGCGATCCAGGACCTCGATCGCGGCCTGCTCATCGGCAGCCCGACCTTCGGCAAGGGCCTGGTACAAACGGTGGTGCCGCTCGACCGACGTGGTGAGGCTCAGCTCAAGATCACGACGATGCAGTACTTCACCCCGAGCGGCCGCAACATCCAGAAGCCGGATGTCTTCAATTACGGTCCGCAGTCGGTCTTCCTCAACAGCAACGGCGCAGCGGCAGCCCCGCAGGAGGCGGCGGATGATGAATCCGGGCTTGACGATGAGGACGGAGGCGGTCCCGACGCCGCGGCCGCACAGCCCGAAATAAAAGCGGAGAACAAACCGGCCAAAAGCTATGTCACCCGCAACCAGCGCACGGTGCTCGGCGGCGGCGGCTTGAAACCGGACATCGAGATCAAACAGCCGGTGGCCAGCCGTTACGAGCTTGCGCTGCTGCGGCGCTCGATGTTCTTCAATTTCAGTCTCGACTATGCCGCGGCCCATCCCAATTTGCCCCGAGACTTTACCGTGGATGATGCCCTGCTCGAGGAGTTCAACGCCTTTTGCAAGGCCAAAAAGTTCGATTACAAGCCCGAAGGCTACGCCGAACTTGACAAGCTCGAAAAGTATGGTAAGGAGGGGGGCTATCTCCCCCAGATCGCCGGCCAGATCGAGGCCATCCGGACAGCGTTCGAACAGGTGAAAGAGCGTGACCGGCTCGCCGCCAGGGACGAACTCAAACGGGCCCTCAAGATGGAGATCTCCGGCAAGCTGTTTGGCCGGGATGAATACTGGAAGGCGTGGTTCGCCAGCGATTCAGCGGTGGTCAAGGGCGTGGAAATGATCCGAAACCAGCAAGCCTATAACAAATTGCTTGGCAATACAAAGAAATAACCCATCAACAATCAAGATCCATCAGGAGGTTTGAATGCCCAAAACGAAATTCGTCTACTCCTTCGGAGGCGGCAAGGCTGAAGGAACGGCCAAAATGAAAGAGCTGCTCGGCGGCAAGGGTGCCAATCTGGCCGAGATGGCCAACCTCGGTATCCCGGTGCCGGCCGGCTTTACCATCACCACCGAAATGTGCACCTATTATTACGAGCATGGCAAGAAATATCCCGCCGACCTTGAGAAGGATGTCGCGGCCGCTATGACGGCCGTTGAGAAGATTATGGGTGCCAAATTTGGCGATGTCGAAAACCCGCTGCTGCTTTCGGTCCGCTCGGGCGCGCGCAGTTCCATGCCGGGTATGATGGAGACCGTCCTCAATGTCGGTCTGACCAGCAAAACCATCAAGGGCCTGATCAAGAAAACCAGCAATGAACGTTTCGCTTATGATGCTTACCGCCGCCTCATCATGATGTATTCGGATGTGGTGATGGAAAAAGCCGCCGGCATTGAGCCGGCTGAGGGCAAGGGTATCCGCCAGCAGCTCGAGCACATCATGGCCGCTCTGAAAAAGGAGAAGGGATACGCCTCCGACACCGACATGACGGCAGCGGATCTGAAAAAACTGGTCGAGGCCTTCAAAGCCAAGATCAAGGAAGTTCTGGGCAAATCCTTCCCTGATGATCCCCAGAAGCAGCTGTGGGGCGGCATCGGCGCGGTCTTCCAGAGCTGGAACGGCAAGCGCGCCATCGCCTACCGCCGCATCGAGGGGATTCCCGATGAATGGGGCACCGCAGTCAACGTACAAGCCATGGTCTTTGGCAATATGGGCGACACTTCCGCTACCGGCGTGGCCTTCACCCGCAATCCGGCCAACGGAGAAAACAAATTCTACGGCGAGTGGCTGATCAATGCCCAGGGCGAGGATGTGGTCGCAGGCATTCGCACACCGGCCCCGTTGAACGAGGCAACCAAGAACGAACAGAACAAGCACATGGCCTCCCTGCAGAAAGCCATGCCCAAGACCTACAAGGATCTCGATACGATCCGCACCAATCTGGAAAAGCACTACAAGGACATGCTCGACATCGAGTTCACCATCCAGGAAGGCCGGTTGTGGATGCTGCAATGCCGCGTCGGCAAGCGCACCGGCACCGCCGCCCTCAATATGGCGATGGATATGCTCAAGGAGAAACTGATCGATGAGCAGACCGCCGTCATGCGCCTGGCGCCGTCCCAGCTCGATGAACTGCTCCACCCGATCGTCGATCCGGCAGCCGAAAAGAAAGCCGTGGCGATCGCCAAGGGCCTGCCTGCGGGTCCCGGCGGTGCTTGCGGTCAGATCGTCTTTACTGCGGCCGATGCCGTGGCGTGGGCTAAACAGGGCAAGAAGGTATTGCTGGTTCGCGAAGAGACCAATCCTGAAGATGTCGAGGGCATGCGCGCTGCCGAGGGCATCCTCACCGGCCGCGGCGGCATGACCTCCCATGCGGCGCTCGTGGCCCGCGGCTGGGGCAAATGCTGCATCGTCGGCTGCTCGGCGCTCCACATCGACACCGCCAAAAAAACCATGAAAATCGACGGCAAGGAGTACAAGGAGGGCGATTGGTTCACCCTCAATGGCACCCGGGGCCACGTCTATACCGGCCAACTGGGCATGATCAACGCCTCCGAGAATCCCCGCTTCGTCCAGTTTATGAAGCTGGTCGATAAAAATCGCCGCATGAAGGTGCGCACCAACGCCGACACCCCTGATGACGCCAAAAAAGCACTCGAGTTCGGCGCCCAGGGCATCGGCCTCTTCCGCACCGAGCACATGTTCTATGGAAAGAATTCGGAGAAGCCCCTCTTCGCCCTGCGCAAGATGATCATCTCCAAAACCGAAGCCGAGCGCCGCAAGGCGCTTGATGAACTCTTCCCCTATGTGAAGAAGGACATCAAGGCCACCCTGGAGGTGATGGACGGTCTGCCGGTGACGATCCGTCTGCTCGATCCGCCCCTGCATGAATTCGTGCCCCAGGAGGCTGAGAAGCGCACCGAGCTGGCCAAGTCGCTGGGCATCGATGCCGCCGAGTTCATCAAACGCGTCGAAGGACTGCACGAAACCAATCCAATGATGGGCCATCGCGGCGTCCGCCTCGGCGTCACCTTTCCCGAGATCACCGAGATGCAGGTGCGCGCCATTTTCGAGGCCGCTGTCGAGCTGACCCAGGCGGGCAAGAAGGTCCATCCGGAGATCATGGTGCCGGTAGTGTGTCACGAGCGTGAACTGATCGATCAGAAGGTTCTTGTCGACCGGGTTTACGCCGAGGTTTGCGCCAAGTACAAGGTCAAGGCGATCAAGTATATGTACGGGACGATGATCGAAATCCCGCGCGCCGCCCTCCAGGCGGGCAAGATCGCCGGCACGGCCGAGTTCTTCTCCTTCGGCACCAACGACCTGACCCAGATGGGCTTCGGTTTCTCGCGCGACGATATCGGCGGCTTTGTGCCCGATTACGTCGAGAAGCGAATCCTGCCGGCCGATCCCTTCAATATTCTCGATCAAGAAGGCATCGGCGAACTGGTGCAGATCGCGATCGAGCGCGGCCGCAAGGCCCGACCGGGCCTCAAGATCGGCATTTGCGGCGAACACGGCGGCGAGCCCTCCTCGGTGGAGTTTTGCCACCGCGCGGGCATGGATTATGTCTCCTGCTCGCCCTACCGCGTCCCCATCGCTCGACTGGCGGCTGCCCAGGCGACGATCCGCGAAAAGAAGTAAGTTCGTTTCACCGCATCCAGCCCCGGGGTCTGCAGGCCCCGGGGCTTTTTATCGATTGCCCCCAGAATGGAATAAGAGAACGAGAAGTCTGTCGAGTGGACAACAAGAAAAGATTGCGCATTTTTTGCGACTTTGACGGCACCATCGCCAAACGCGATGTGGGCAATCTCGTCTTTGCCCATTTTGGCAGCGAAAGCCGCTGGTGGCGGTTGGTCGGACTCTGGCGGCAGGGTCGGCTGGAGGGCCGCGAGATGTGGCGGCGCCAGGCCGAATCCATGCGTCTGACCGAGGCGGAACTGGACGCCTTTGTCCGGCCTTTGGTCATCGACGCCACGTTTGCCTCCCTGGTGGCCTACTCCCGCGAGCGGCACTTTCCACTGGCGGTAGTCAGCGACGGCATGGATGCCTATATTGCACGCATCCTTGCTGCGCATGGATTCTATGGGATTCCCCTGCGCACCAACCGGATGATCCTGGAGCCGGAAGGCCGCGTGCGGCTCGAGTTTCCTTGGTATGGCCTCGGCTGCGGCCAGTGCGCCAACTGCAAGGGTCTCCACGTCCGCAGCGAGCGCCGACCCGGCGAGACCACGGTTTATATCGGCGACGGCCGCTCCGATATCTGCGGAGCCCGCGAGGCCGATATTGTCTTCGCCAAAAAGGAACTGCTTGCATGGTGCCGCGAGACCGGCCGGCCGCATTACGCTTTCACTTCGTTCGCCGATGTCCTGGCTCAGCTGCAGCGGGACGAAACCGAGTGAGCGGCCGGATGTGGCGCTTTTTTCCCCTGAAAAGGCTTGCTTATAAGGGTTTGGTTTTCTAAGTTGATTTGAGAAAAGGAGAGAACCTTGGAGATCCAATTCTTCGGTGGTGTGCAGTCCGTAACCGGAACCATGCATGTCTTGACGATCCGCGGCCAAAAGATACTGCTCGATTGCGGCCTCTATCAGGGCAAACGGGATGAGTCGTTCCAGCGTAACCGGGAACTCCCCTTCGACGCTAGGAGCATCAACGCCATGGTCCTTTCCCATGCTCATATCGATCATAGCGGCAATATTCCCCAGCTGGTCAAGCTCGGCTACTCCGGTCCCGTCTATTGCACCCATGCCACCCGCGATCTCTGCAGTATCATGCTGCAGGATGCCGGGCATATCCAGGAGAAGGACGTCGAGTTTGTCAATAAGAAGCGCGTTCGCAGCGGCATGAAGCCCGTCATGCCCCTTTATACCGCGCACGATGCGCTGAAAGCAATGAACCAGTTCATCAGCGTGGGGTATGAGCGCACGATGCCGATTGCCGATGGAGTCTCCGTTACCTTTTTCGATGCCGGGCATATCCTCGGCTCAGCGATCACGCGACTCGACATCAACGACGACGGCAAGCCCCTCACCCTGATCTTCAGCGGCGACCTCGGCCGGCCGGGCATGCCGATCCTGCGCGATCCGACCATTTTCCAGGAAGCCGATATCCTCTTCACCGAGAGCACCTACGGCGGCCGCTTCCATGACGACTATAGCACCGTCAACCAGAAGCTGGCCCAGGCAGTCAATGACACCATCCAACGCGGCGGCAAGATCATCATCCCCGCCTTCTCGGTCGGCCGCACCCAGGAGATCGTCTTTGCGCTGCACCAGCTCACCCTGGCCGGCGAAATCCCGGAAATCCCGGTCTTCGTTGACAGTCCCCTCTCGGTCAACGCCACCGCGGTCTTCAGGGCCCACCCCGAATGCTATGATGAGGAGACCGCCGAGTTGCTCGAGCGCACCGACGATGTCTTCGGCTTCCGGAAGCTCCACTATGTCGAAACGGTCGAAGAGTCCAAAAAACTGAATGACCTACGACAGCCCAGTATAATCATCTCCGCCTCGGGCATGTGCGAAGCCGGACGGATCCTGCACCATCTGCGCAACAACATCGAGGACGAGCGCAATACCATCCTCATCGTCGGCTTTATGGCCGAGAATACGCTCGGCAGGAGACTGGTGGAGCAGGAGCCCTCGGTCAGGATCTTCGGCGAGGAATTCCGACTCGCGGCCCAGGTGGTCAAACTCAACGCCTTCAGCGCCCACGCCGATCACCGCGAGCTGATCCAGTGGATCAGCCACTTCGACCGGGAGAAACTGGACCATCTCTTCATTTTGCACGGCGAACTCACGGGCAGCGAAGCGCTGGCACAGGGACTGGCCAGCCTGGGACTGAAAGAGGTGCGGATTCCCGAACGCGGAGAAAGTGTTGAGGTTCATGCCTGATAAAAAAGCCCGGAGAGGTGATGCCTTTCCGGGCGAAAACGGGGCCCCCTTCGGGTTCTGCCGCTGCGCGGCTATTTTTCAATGATATTACGGTAGACCTGCGCATGCACCGGATCGATGACCATCAGCGTGCGCAGGGGCGTTTTATCCTGAGCGCGGCGGAAGACCTCGACCATTTCAATGTAATGCGCATTGAGAAACATCTTGGCGTATTCGTTGTCCGGTTCCTTCGACACGATCTTGTCGAGCATCTCAACGGCCTTGCCGATAAACTGGCGGGCTTTGGCATTGTCCTCCTTGACCAGCGAGAGGCCGTAAAAGTAGTAATCGACCATTTCACGGAAAGGCAAATGCTGTTGGCTCGTTAAATAGGTAATCTGCTCCAGCCTGCGATCCCATCCCTCAATGTACCGGCCCAGCCCGAACTTGCTCTGTTCTGCGATATTTTTGGCCTTGAGAAAATAATCCGTGCCACCCAGGCTCGACCATTTGTCGAATTCCATGCCCAGGATGATATAGACGAAATAGTCGAGCATGCTGGTGAAGGAATTCATGACATTCTCGTCGTGGTTGAGGATGTCGGTGCTTTGATAGGCGAATCGCCAGCGCTTGTCGCTCAGCTGCATGTCATACTTGTTGCTGATGACGATCTGGCCCTTGTAACGCTCCTCGGCGCTGGTGCTCATATCCTCGAGAATGAGTTGGACATCGAGGTAGACGATGGTGTTCCAGGGATCGTTGGTCCAGTTGTAGGCATTAAGATAGTGCTCCACCTTCTCCTTGAAATCGCGCAGTTTGTCCTGACGGTCCAGCGGCAGGGTGCGCAGGTCTGTTGTAACGACCGCTTCGATCCGCTGCGCATGGAGGGTGCCGGCGGTGAAGAGCAGGAGGAGCAGCAGCACCATTATGCTGCGACCGGTTGTATGGGGGAACTGAGGCATGAAAGACTCCGGATTGGGGCGCGTTCAGGGGCCGGTACGGCGGCCGCCGGCCCTACCCTATAATATTCCACATTTTTACGATTATTACAAGCTTTTTCCTCTTGCAGGTAAACGCGGAAGAGGTCTCCGGCGTTCCCTGCTGATTTTGTTTCTGCTGCCAGCGGCGGATCCCGCGGGTCTGCAGGCCGTGGAGGATCCTGCTCCAGGATGCCGCTGGCAAGCCATGGGCGGGGCGGGTGTCGCCAGTGTTCTCCTGCGGGAAGCCGTCTGGCAGAATCCGGCCGGTCTCGCCGGCGCCCCGCTCTGGCGGTTGAGCAGCACGCTGAGCCGTCCCTTTGGCCTCGCTGAGCTCGCCAGCGGGCAGCTCGGCGCCAGCCGGTCCTGGCGCACGGCAGGGCTTGCCGCAGCCTGCTGTTATTACGGTTGTTCCGCCTGCCGGGAAATCACCACCGCCTGCGGTCTCGGTCATGCTTTCGCCCCCGGCCTGGCCTTCGGTTTGACCTTGCGCCATCTGCGCATCGCCATCGAACGCTATGGAACGGCCAGCGCCCTGCTCTGCGATTTCGGCGGCCAGCTCCGCTGCTCCGGCCGCCTGTGCGCAGGCTTTTGTTTGCGCAATCTTGGCAACGCCGTCATCGGCCGCTGCCGGGAAGAACTGGCCCAATCGCTGCAGAGCGGTTTTGCGTACACCGCCTCACCATCCACCTCGATCAACGCCGATCTAGTCCTTGAGAAGGGGCAGACCATCGCACTGCACTGCGGCGCGGAGTACCTGCTGAATGAACGGTTGGCATTGCGCGCCGGATTCAATTCCGCCGGGCAGCGGTTCGCCGCGGGTTTTGCGCTGCAGCTTCAGGCTCTGGACATCGAATACAGCGTCACAACCCACCCCTGGCTCGGTCTCAGCCATCAGTGCGGGCTCTCCTGGTCCGCCGGCGTGCGGAGGGAGAGGAGGGTGCCATGAAGGCGCGCCTGCTGGCCGCGGCCCTGGTGTTTTTGGGCAGTGGTGCCCTCCGCGGACAGGAAGAAGCGTGGGAAGAACTGATCGATCCGGAGACGGCCGAGGAGCGGGTCGAGTCGCTCATCGAATTTCTGGAGTGGCGCGAGGGGCATCCTCTTGACATCAATCGCGCCCGCGCCGGCGACTGGCTGGAGTTCCCCTGGATCGATACCGCCACCGCCTCTGCTCTGGTTGCCGCGCGCCACGCTTCGGGCGGCTTTCGCCGCGTCAGCGATCTGCAGGCGATCCCGGAGCTCGACGAGGCGGAGTACCGTCGTCTGCTGCCTTACCTTTCCTGCCCGCTGCCGGGGGGCCGAAGGAAGGCCCTGAGTCTGGAGGGGCGGCACCGCTGGACCCTGGCCCGGCCGCAGGAGGCGGGCGCTGCGCTCTATGCAGGGAGTGCGGCGCGCCTCTACCAGCGCCTGCGTTTCCGGATGGGGCAGACCTTCTCGGGCGGAATGCTCTGCGAAAAGGACCCCGGCGAAAAATCTCCCGCTGATTTGTTTCGCGGCGGCCTCCTCGTGGAGATGCCCTGGCTCTCCAGCCGGCTGTGCCTGGGATCCTTGCGGATCGAAAGCGGCCGCGGACTGCTCTTTTCCGGCCGCACCGCGTGGGGCAGCGGCACGGATCCCGTCGCGGGATTCCGGCCGCATGCGCTCCAGCTGCGCCCCTCCTTGTCGGCCGGCGAAAACGGCGGCCTCGATGGCGCTGCCCTGACTATCGGGGGGTGGAGCAATGAGCTGCTCCTTTTCGCCGGGCACGCAAGCTGGGATGCCACTCTGGAGGGCGAATGCATCCGGGCGCTGCAGTGGAGCGGCCTGCACCGTAGTGCGGCGGAACAGGCCGCCAGAGGCGCGCTGCATGCGAGCAGCTATGGTCTGCGGCTGCAGCGCCGATTCGGGGGACGCCTGCGCCTGGCCGCAGCCTGGCAGGAGGCGCACTATTCCCGCGCGTTTGCCGTGGATCCGGCCCTTGAAAAGCGGCATGCCTTCAGCGGGCGCCGCAACTGGAACAAAGGGCTCGAGGCAGAACTGCAGCTCAGCAGTATGACCGGTTTTGCGGAAGCGGCGCTTTGCCGCAGCGGTGGTGCTGCTCTGGAAGCCGGAGCGCTGCTGCATGGGAGATGGGGTGAGGGCCTGCTGCTCTTTCACCGCCATGGCGCGGCATATCACCGCCTGCTCGGGGCAAGCGACGAGGAGCTGCGAAATACAACGGGCGGGCGCCTCGCTCTGCGTTTCGATCTGCCGCGGCGGATCCGGCTCGCCGCCGCCTGCGAAATCGGCCGTAACCTCGCGCCCGCCTGGCGCCAACCTATGCCGGCCATCCCGACTACTCGCTATACCCTGACACTGAGCTGGCAGCCCCTGCCGGCATTAACCTGCCTGCACCAGCTCCGCTGCAAGGAGAACACGCTGATCGAGGCGACAGAAGACGGCTTCGGCAACGACATCAAGGGCTGGTGCAGCCGCCGTCTCTGGAGCGCTGCGTCCCAGCTGGAATATCAGACAGGCCGGATGCGTTGGCGCACCCGCCTGGAGTATCGCCGCTTCCGGATCGCCGCGAAGGGCCTGGCCAGGCTGGCCGCTCCCGACAGCAGTGGCTGGATGCTCTACCAGCAACTCGGTTTCACACTGGGGAGAGGCCTCGCCCTCGTCGCCCGGTACCAGTTTTTCGATGCCCGCAGTTATGAAATCCGGATGTACATCTATGAAAATGATCTGCCCGGCGCGCTCGCCTTGCCCCTGAATTACGGCCGGGGTTGCCGGGCGTTTCTGCTACTCCAGTGCCGGCTCGCGACTGCGCTCCAGCTCTCAGCCCGATGGAGCTGGCAGCCTTCGGAGCCGGAGGGCACGGGACAGAAGCTCCGGCGCATTGCGGCGCGGCAGAGCCTGGGGGCGCAGCTCGACTGGCGTCTGCCGGGCCGGTGATCACGCCCACCCAGGGCGCCTCCGGCCAGGCGACACTTTGCTGTTGACCATGGTTCTATTTTTTAGTACATTATGGCCGCATTTATTTCAGGGATCTCCTTATGGCATGGCAAAAGATGGCACAGGCTCTGGCGCTGCGCCGCTACCGCAGGCGTGCTGCGAGGGGGAGCAACGCCCTCAGCTTCAGCGCGCTGCTCCAGGAGGCGCAACGGGTTCTGGTGTGTCTGCCGGAGCAGGCGGCGGAGTATGACCGCCTTGTGTCAGCTTTGGCGGAGATCCGCAAGACTTTTCCCAAGGCTCAGGTCACCTTGGTGCAAAACGGCGCGATTCCCGTCTCCACCGAAATGGCCCGTGGATTCCAGCTCATTGTCTGGGGGCCTGCTGATCTCGACCGCAGCGGCGGGCCGAACAGCGCCTGTAAAAAGCGTATTTTCAATGCTCCCTACGACGTGGCCGTCGATCTCAACCGTGCGGTGCATTTCTTCAGCCTCGCGCTTGTGATGGAAAGCGGGGCTCCGGTCCGTGCCGGTTTTGCCGATCCCGCCCGGGAGGAGTACTACTCTTTTCTCTTTCGCTCGGGATCTCCGGATCCCCTGCGGGCGTTTTCCGGGCTGTTGGCCTATCTCGGCCGGCCCAAAGCCGTCCCCTCGCCGCTCACAGCTTGCTGATCCCGATCCCGTCCCGAATACCGTCTCTTGTGGTTTTTCCGCACGCAACTGCTTTCCGTCCCTCTACCCGCTGCCCGAAAGTCCATCGGTTTGGCTGAACTCCGGCCACTCTCTCACGCCAATATCTTATAACTTCTTAATCTTACTCACAAAAAGACCATATAATCTGGGCACCAAATTTGCTGTAGCCCAAAGCGCTGCCGGCCTTCACGACGGAAGGCGACATGGAAAAGGGGGAAAAGGCGTGGCATCTGGACGGGCGGGGGGATGGCAGAGAATCGGGAGAGACTGAAGGAGCGCTCTTGTTGTCGAGTGTAACGCCGGGAAAAGCGGCTGGCAAGGGGTCGGCGTTTGGGCTGCTGGGCGAAAAACGCCTGAAGCGGCGCATCAGAGTGCTGCGGCTGGTGATCCGCTGGACGCGATTGTTATCGCATCTTGGTGGCGGCGACGAGGCTTTTCTTGCCTTGGCTCCCTTTTTCAAGCGCCATTTCAGCGTCGACGGGTTTGCCCTGTGGGTGCGCGAACCCGGCCGCTTTAAGCTGGCGCTGGCGTGGCCGCCGGTTCTGGAGGAGGCCGCACCGCTGCAGCTCTCCTGGCGCAATGGCCATATCTTGACCCCGCGCGAGGCATTCGCCCTGCCTGCGGCTTATGCCAGCCGTCTCGATCTGTTGATTGCCCGACCGGGCGACGCTCCGTTGGGCTGGCTCATCCTGCTGCGCCGCAAGGAGACCGCGTTCACCGTCCGCGAGCGCAATCTGTTGCGCAAGCTGATGGAGCTTTTTGCCATGCATCTCTCCGCGCAGGTGCGCGTCCGCGACGCCGAGGCCCAGGCCATGACCGATGTTCTAACCGCGATCTGGAACCGGCGCTATTTTGCTGACCGTTATCCGGCCGAGTTGCAACGGGCTCGTCGCTATCACCGCAGTCTCGCTGTGCTGATGATTGATCTCGACACCTTCAAGGCCTATAACGACACCTATGGCCATCTCGCAGGAGATCAGGCCTTACGGGTGGTCGCCCAGGTCCTGAAAAACAACCTGCGCGCCTCCGACATCCTCTGCCGCTATGGCGGCGAGGAGTTCGTCGTGCTGCTCCCCGAAAGCGATCTTGATCACGCGCTGCTCGCTGCCGAGAAACTGCGCCGGGCGGTGGCTGCCGAGCCCCTGCCGATCGGCCACGGCATGAGCTGCGGTCACGCTACCATCTCGATCGGCGTCGCGGCCTGTCCCGAAAACGGTGAAGGGGAGACCGAGCTGCTGCATCAGGCGGACCGGGCGTTGTACCAGGCCAAGCAGGCGGGACGCGATCGCGTCCTCGGCGCCAGGGAGACTCTCCCCTCAACGGCCCTCACGGCCGGCATGCAGCAGCGTGATTGCCCTGCATTCGTTAAATGATCGGCTTTTGGCCACTGCAAAATAGGTGCCGCTGCTCCATTGTTGAATCCCCTCCGGCCAGGTCAGCCGGATCCTACGGTCGCTTCCTGCGGCCACTCTCCCCTGATAGAGAAGTGCCACTTCCCGCCCCAGCAGGTCATAAAGGCGCACGGTGACCCATTCGGCTTCTTTCAAATCAAAGGCGACGGTCAGATTCCGGTAGTCGCCGGCAAGGACCGGATTGGGGAAAAGGCCCCGCAGCCGCGCAGATTCCGGCAGCACAACCGGCTCCTCCACTTTGGTGGATTCGACAGCGGCCAGCGTCTGCACCACGCCCCAGCCATAGTCGAAGTCCGGGGTCTGGCGGCGCGTCGCGGTCTGGCGCATGGCTTGGAGGATCTCCATGGGGGTCAGGGCCGGATTGGCGCAAAGGATCAAGGCGGCGCAGCTGGCGGCGATCGGGCAGGCGGCCGAGGTCCCGGAGACGTAGCTGTAGCTGGTGCCGCTCCCTGCGGCAGGCGGCACGGCCACGCAGGCGACGCCGATGCCGCGTGCCACCACATCCGGCTTGATCCGGCCGTCCGCCGTCGGCCCGCGGGAACTGAAAGAGGCGATGTTGCCCTTGCTATCCACTGCACCCACGGCAATCACGCTGTCTCCGTCTGCCGGGGCGGAGATATAGTGCCAGACATTGTTGCCTTCATTGCCCGCCGCAACCACGACCACCACGCCCTTAGCCACCGCCAGGTCAGCAGCGCGCGTGATCGGCGCCGTTTCTCCGTTCATATCCGCATAGGTGTACCAGTCGATGTAGCCGAGGCTGGTGCTGATGATATCCGCACCGAGACGCTCGGCCCACTCCGCCGCAGCGATCCAGTGATCCTCTTCCGCCTGGATCTCCTGTGAGACATCCTCGGTTTTGGCGAGGAGGTACTCCGCCCGCGGGGCACCGCCGATCAGGTTGCCTGGCTTGTTGGCGGCGAGAATCGAGAGCACCATGGTGCCGTGGCTGTTCTGGTCGCTGCGCTCGCCCGCCTGATTGTCGAGGTTGTCGTCGTCCTGAATGAAATCATGTTGGGCCACGACCTTGAGGGAGTCGAAGGCCTCGTGGGTGAGCCGGAAGCCCGTGTCGAAGACGGCAATGAGGACCCCCTGGCCGTAATAGCCCATCTGGTGCACGGCAGGGATCTGCACCTGTTCATTCTGCTCGAGGCTGAAGCCGTAATCCAGGGGACGGTCGGCGGCGCGGGAGGGTTTTTGCAGGATCGGCTCCGCCTGGGGCAAAGGCTGGTACCCGCGCAGGACCGGCTGGATGCGGGCGATGCACCCTAGCGCGGCGGCTGCTGTGATCTGTTCCGGAGTGGCCGCGGCGCTGACGCCGTTGAGCCATTGAGAGATGACCACGGGACGGATGCCGAGGGCGGTCAGTTGTTCCAGATAGCCGGAATAGACCGGGAGATCGGTCGCATCAACCAGGGAGCCGGCCGGGGCGACCTTTGCGCGCCGTGCCAGGGCCCGGGGAGAGAGCCCGGCCTGGGCGTGCGCCAGCGCCGCTTTTTCGAGGCTGTACGGTCCCTTGTCACGGAAGAAGAACCAGGTGCGCGGGCCCGCGGATTCGTCCGCCAGGAGGATGCCTGCCTGCAGGAGCAAAAAAAGCAGGATCGGCCGAACCAGGGCCGATCCTGCACTGAGACAGCGAGGATTTTTCATATGCCGGATCTATCTCTTTTCCATATAGGCTTTGGTAATGTAAATCGGCGCGACCGGGGTCGAATTCTCACCCATAGCCGACAGGGTGACGGCGGCGTCGCCGATTTTTTGCAGCACATCGAGGCCCTCGATCAATTTGCCAAAGGCGGTATACTGGCCATCGAGCGACCGGGTGCCTTCGCGCGAGAGGCAGATGAAGAACTGGCTGCCGGCGCTGTTGATGTCATCACCGCGGCGCGCCATCGAGAGGATGCCAAGGTCGTGCGGCGTATCATTGAATTCCGCGGGCAGGGAGTAGCCCGGACCGCCCTCGCCTTCATTGCCGATGATGGCGTCCTTGCTGTTGATATCGCCGCCCTGGATCATAAAGCCCTTGATGACGCGGTGGAACTGTGTGCAGTCGTAATAGCCGGCCTTGACCAGGCGTTTGAAGGAGGTGCAGGTCATCGGCGCCTTGTCGGTGAAAAAAGTGGCCACCATCTTGCCGTAATTGGTCTCGAGGACCGCCACCTCATGGGCTTCAACCGGCTCCATCGGCGTCTGTTTGACTTTTTCCAGCAGCTGTTGGATCTGGGCGTCGCTCAGCGGCGCGCACTCTTTTTGCGCCCGGGCTGCCGGTTTGGTCTCCCCTGCTTCTTTTTTGCCACAGCCCGCCGCCACCAGGGCGGCGCAGGCCAGCACCAGCACTATCTTTTTCATGCGCTTCTCCTCCGTTCGTGGGTCGCACCTTCTCCCCGCCAGCAGCGGGATGTACCGCAATAGATACAAAAAAATAGGCGGATTCGCAAGCGATTTTTCGGGCAGGATAAAGAGCGAGGACTAAAACGGCGCACCGCATTTTTGCTTTGCAAACCCCGCGAATATTTCCTATTTTCATTTTATGAATACCCCGGCTGCTTCCCATTCCTTCGCCCAGGTCGTCTTCCCGGTGCCGGTCGATCATGCCTACACCTATCTTATCCCCGGCAAATTCCAGGAGGACCTCCAGCCCGGCATGCGCGTTCTGGCGGAATTTGGCCCGCGCAAGTCGACCGGCTTTGTCGTCGCACTGAGCCCGACCGCCGATCGCGGCGATTTGAAAGAGATCGAGGAGGTCCTCGATCCCGTGCCGCTCTTCACGCATGAGGTCCTCGATCTGGCGCGCTGGATCGCACAATATTATCTCTGCGGCTGGGGCGAGGTGCTCAAGGCGGCGCTGCCTTCGGGGATCCACAAACATTCGGTCAAGGTGGCGCGCTTGACCTGCGACGATCCGGCCCGGGTCGCAGAGCTGCTCGAGAAGCGCGCGCCGCGCCAGGCGCAGATCATCCGTCAGCTCGCGGCGAAGAATCCCCTGCCGGTCAAGGAACTCACCAGCCGCGCCGACGCCGGCAGCATCGATGCCAGCCTCACCAAGCTGCGCCAGGCCGGTTTCATCCGCTATGAGCTGATGCTACCCCGGCCGCGCGTGGGCCAGAAATTCGAGAATTTTGTCCAGACCGCCGCTGGCTGCACCGACGAGAGCCTCTTCGCCCTCGCCCAGCAGTTGCGCAAATCCGCCCCGCGCCAGGCCGCCCTCCTTGACTATCTCTGCCAGCACGCCGGCGAGGAGTTCAGCCGCAGCGACCTAGCGCGCGAAGCGCGCGTCCCCCTCGACGCGGTCGCCGCCCTCGAGGCGCGTGGAATTCTCGATCGCCGCCGGGCTGCGGTGCAGCGCGACTATTACGGCGCCCTCGAGGTGGAGCCGCCGCTGCAGCTCAAGCTCAACCCAAACCAGCAGGAGGCCCTGCGGGTTATCCGCGAGGAGCTCGATCGCCGCGAGTTCGCCACCGCCCTGATCCACGGCGTCACCGGCAGCGGCAAGACTCAGGTTTATATCGAGGCCATCGCCCGCGTCATCGACGAGGGCGGGGCCGCCATCGTCCTGGTCCCGGAGATCGCCCTCACTCCGCAAATGGTGCGCCGCTTTCGCTCCCATTTTGGCCGCCTTGTCGCGGTTTTTCACAGCCGCATGTCCCCGGGCGAACGCTACGATTCCTGGCGCGCCACCTGGGAAGGCAAACACCGCATCGTCATCGGACCGCGTTCGGCCATCTTCGCACCCCTCGCCGATGTGCGCCTGATCATCGTCGATGAGGAGCACGAACCCTCCTACAAACAGAACGATCTTACCCCGCGCTACCACGCCCGCGATGTGGCGGTGATGCGCGCCAAACTCAACCGCGCCGTCGTCGTCCTGGGTTCGGCCACCCCCGCACTGGAATCCTATTTCAATGCCCGCTGTGGCAAATACCGGTTCATCTCCATGCCCGGCCGCATCGACGACGTCCCCATGCCGAAGATCACCTTCGTCGACATGCGCAGCGAGCCTAAAATCATCGGCAGCAAGGACCCGGTGATCCTGTCGCGCTTCCTCCGCCAAAAGATCGACGAAAAGCTGGCGCGCGGCGAACAGATCATCCTCTTCCAGAACCGCCGCGGCTTCGCCACCCTCTTCAAATGCAGCAGTTGCGGTTATACCGCCGAATGCGAGAACTGCTCGATCTCCCTCACCTACCACCTGCGCGGCCGCCTGCTCAAGTGCCATTATTGCGGTTTTGTCCGCAAAGCCCCGGAAGTCTGCCCGCAGTGCGGCGGCCTCGACCTCGCCTTCCGTGGCATCGGCACCCAGCGCATCGAGGAGGAGCTCAAGAGCCTTTTTCCCGGGATCAAGTCGGTGCGCATGGATCTCGACACCACCCGGGGCAAGTATGCCCACGATCGCATCCTCACCGCCTTCGGACGCGGTGAATACCAGATCCTGCTCGGCACCCAGATGGTCGCCAAGGGACTCGATTTCCCGCGCGTCACGCTGGTGGGCGTGGTCTCGGCCGACTCGGAACTCTATTTTCCCGATTTTCGCGCCGGCGAGCGCACCTTCCAACTTCTCACCCAGGTATCGGGGCGCGCCGGCCGCAAGGAGCGCCTGGGTGAGGTGGTGATCCAGACCTATTCACCGGACCATCCCTCGCTCTTTTTTGTCAGCACCCATGATTATCCGCGCTTTTACGAATCGGAGATCAAGGAGCGGGAGGGCCTCGGCTATCCGCCCTTCAGCCGCATGACCCATATCCTCTTCAAAGGCGAAGAGGAGGCCGCAGTGCAGCGCACCGCCGAACGCATTGCGCACTATCTGCGGCCGGGCAGCGCCTACCGCACCCTCGGCCCGACACCCTCGCCGCTGGCGCGGCTCGAGGGACTCTATCGGTACCAGATGCTGCTGATGAGCCTGAAGGAGAGTGATGCCGGCGGCAAGCGGATGAAGGATGCCCTCCGCCGAGCCCTCGAACAGTTCCACGAGCACCACCGCGCCCGCGGAGTGCAAATCATCATCGATGTCGACCCGATTTCGATCATGTGACCTTGATGGAGGTAACGATGAGGAGAGTGTTTTTTGCGATCATGCTGCTGGTCATCAGCCTGCCGGCGCTGGCGGGCGGGACGGCAGCTGCAACCGACCGTGCGCGCATCCTGATGATCAATCCCTCGCAGGGCGATCTCGAGTCCATGATCCGGATGATCGAGACCGGGGTGGTCCCCCTCACACGACCCGCTTTGACGGCGGTTTATGGGGCGCGGGTGGAACGCAACCTTGCGACCATCCAGAGCCGTATCGCAGAACGTGCGCTCCCCTGGGTCGATTTCGAGATCGTTGCGGGCGAACTCACACCGGAGAATCTTTATGGCGAGAATCCTTGCACTGGAGACTTCCGCCGCCTCTGCATGCAAAGCGATGCCGCGCTCTTTTACGGTGGTGACGATCTCCCGCCAGCCTGCTACGGGGAAAAAAGCAATCTCCTGACCGTTCTCGAAGCCCCGCAGCGCCATTATTTCGAGCTCTCTTTTCTCTTCCATCTTCTCGGCGGCAGCCAGAACCCGGCCTTCAGGCCCCTGCTGGAGGACAAGCCCGGTTACATCCTGCGCGGGTTTTGCCTCGGCATGCAAACCTTGAATGTCGCGGCCGGCGGTACGCTGGTACAGGACATTCCCAGCGAGATCTACAAGTTGCATTATGTGGAGGAGTATCTCGCCCTGCCCACGGAGAAGCGCCACGACAACTATTGGTCCAAACTGGACCCGCACGGCAATTTCTTCTGGTGCCATTTCCAGCCGCTCCGTTTCGTACCGGGCGGCTTCTTTGCGCAGGCGATGCATCTGGGTCTGCAAGAGCATCCCCTGGTTTGCAGCAGCCATCATCAGGCGGTCCGGAAGCTGGGTCGAGACCTCCAGGTGGCGGCCACCTCGATGGACGGCAGGGTGGTGGAGGCGCTGACGCACAAGCGCTATAAAAATGTCCTCGGGGTGCAGTTTCATCCGGAGCAAAGCGCGATCTATGAGCCGGAGGGGACTGGTCACCAGCTCAGTCCGACCGATACCACTCTGGTGACCATGCACGCCTATCTTCAGCAATACGGCAGCGTGGACTTTCACCTTGCCTTCTGGCGTCAGTTCGCCGCTCTGCTGCAGGCGGCGGAGTGATGCCGCTGCGAACTCGATGAAATAATTACCGGCTGATTATTGTATTACTAACGAATTTCAACGCATTATCTGACCTATTCCGGACCCATTGAGGATCGACATGGAAAAAAAGAAATTGCTGGAAATGTACCGTATGATGCTGCTGATCCGCCGTTTCGAGGAGCGGACCGCGCAGATGTACGGCATGCAAAAGATCGGCGGCTTCTGTCATCTCTACATCGGCCAGGAGGCAGTCGGTGTCGGCGCGGTCTCCGCCCTCCGCCCCGGCGATCAGTTCATCTCGGCTTACCGCGATCACGGCCACATCCTCGCCATGGGCACCGATCCCAATCTGGTGATGGCTGAACTCTTCGGCAAATCCACCGGGGTTTCGAAAGGCAAGGGGGGCTCGATGCACCTCTTCGATGTCGGGAGAGGCTACTACGGCGGTCATGGCATCGTCGCCGGACAGGTGCCGGTAGCCACCGGCATGGCCTTCGCGGCCAAATACCGCAAAGAGGACAAGGTAGTGCTCTGCTCGATGGGCGAGGGCACGGTGCACCAGGGCGCTTTCCACGAATCTCTCAACCTTGCGAAGCTCTGGCACCTGCCGGTGATCTATCTGATCGAGAACAACCGCTACGGCATGGGCACGCCGCTCGAGCGCGCCTCGGCTGTCTGGGATCTCTCGCAGAAAGCCTGCTCGTACGATATGGCCCGCGCCACCGTCGACGGCATGGATGTCCTGGCCGTCCACGATGTTGTCGCCGAGGCGGTCGTCCGCGCCACCCGCGACGGTGAACCCACGCTCATCGAGGCGCGCACCTACCGCTTCCGCGGCCACTCGATGTCCGATCCGGTCCACTCTCACTATCGCACCAAGGAGGAGGTGGAAGATCAGAAAAAACAGGACCCCATCCACCTCTTTCAGGAGAAATTGATCGCCGAGGGCGTGCTGAAGGAAGAACGGATCAAGGAGTACGAGGATGAGATCAAAAAAATCGTCCTTGATGCCGTCGATTTCGCTGAAAAGAGCCCGGAGCCTGCGCCCGGAGAACTCTATACCGACATCCTGAGCTGAAGACCCGCCGGCAGCCTTGCACGCACAGCGGCCGATGTGGAACTACCTTGAACTGTATCGAAATAAAAATAGAGAGCAAATCATGCCAGTACTGACGTTTCGTGAAGCTCTGAACCAGGCCATGGCCGAAGAGATGGAGCGCGATCCCAATGTCTTCCTGATGGGCGAAGAGGTAGGTTATTACCAGGGTGCCTACAAGGTGAGCCAGGGTCTTTTGGAAAAATTCGGTCCGCAAAGGGTGATCGATACCCCGATCGCGGAGCTTGGCTTTGCCGGCCTCGGCGTCGGCGCCGCCCAGGTGGGCCTGCGCCCGATCATCGAATTCATGACCTGGAATTTCTCGCTGTTGGCCCTCGACCAGATCGTCAACAACGCCGCCAAACTTCGTTACATGTCGGGCGGCCAGATTAAAATGCCTATTGTTTTCCGCGGCGCCAACGGCTCCGCCCATCAGCTCGGCGCCCAACACTCGCAGTCGCTCGAATCGTGGCTCTGCCACATCCCCGGACTGATCGTCATGGCCCCGAGCGTACCGGCCGACGGCAAGGGGATGCTCAAGGCGGCCATCCGCGACGACAATCCCGTCGTCTTTTTCGAGAGCGAGGTGGCCTATGGCTACAAGGGCGAGGTGCCAGAGGGGGAGCATATCGTGCCGATCGGGGTCGGCGACATCAAACGCGCGGGCAAGGATGTGACGATTATCGCCTGGTCCAAGATGATTCATGTCGCCCTCGAGGCCGCCCATATTCTGGCCGCTGAGGGGATCGAGGCCGAGGTGGTCGACCCGCGCACCCTGCGTCCACTTGATGAGCAGCTCCTGGTCAGCTCCGTCGAAAAGACCAACCGCTGCGTCATCGTCGAAGAGGGCTGGCCGTATGCCGGCGTCGGTGCCGAGATCGCCCACCGTATCTATATCAACGCCTTCGACCATCTGGACGCCCCGATCCTCCGCGTCACCAGCGAGGACGTGCCGATGCCCTATGCGGCCAACCTCGAGCACGCGGTGGTGCCCAGCGCGCAAAAGGTGGCCGCTTCGGTGAAAAAAGTACTCTATGTCTAGCTGACGGAACGGAGATAACAGCATATGGCGAGCAAACTCACGATGCCCAAGCTCAGCGATACCATGACCCTGGGCGTCCTGCTGAAGTGGCATAAAAGAGAAGGCGAAACCGTGGATGCAGGCGAGGTGATCGCCGAAGCTGAAAGCGACAAGGCGACCATGGAACTCGAGGCCTTCGATGCCGGCACGCTTCTCAAGATCGTCGTCCCCGAAGGCGGTAAGGTGCCGGTGGGCGGATTACTGGCGATCATTGGCGAAAAGGGGGAGGATATCACAGCGCTGCTGGACGCTGCCGCGACTGCGCCTGAAGCGGCGGCCGCCAAAGGGGCGGAGCCGTCGGCCGCATCGGCCGCTGCAGTGAAAAGCGAGGCGCCGCTCCCGGTGACACCAGTGCCGGATATGGCCCCCGCCGACGTCATTCTCACCAGCGACAGCGTCCGGATCAAGGCCTCACCCCTGGCGCGCAAGATCGCCGCGGAAAAGGGCATCGATCTGCGCCGGGTGCAGGGGAGCGGCACCGGCGGACGCATCATCAGCCGTGATCTCGCGGCCATGCCCGCCCAGGCGTCGGCGGCCGCCGCTGCCGCACTCGCGATAGCAGCGCCGGCGACAGCCCCGGCCGGCCGCAGCGAACAACCCCTCAACACCATGCGGACCGCGATCGCCGCGCGCATGTCTCAGAGCAAGAGCACCGTGCCCCATTTCTATCTCACCATGGAGATCGACATGGAGCGGATGGTCGCCCTGCGCGCAGAAATGAATGCGGCGCAGAGCGAAATCAAGATCAGCTTCAATGACCTGATCGTCAAGGCGGCCGCGGCTGCCCTGGTCAAACATCCGCGCGTCAACGGCTCTTTCGCCGGCGACCGCTTCATCCTGTACGGGCAGACCGACATCGGCCTGGCGGTGGCCCTCGAGGACGGCTTGATCACCCCGGTCGTGCGCAATGCATCCGCCAAAAGCATCGGCCAGATTGCCATGGAGTCCAGGCTGCTGATCGAAAAGGCCAAGGCGCGCAAGCTGACGCCGGAAGAGTACACCGGCTCGACCTTCACCATCAGCAACCTCGGTATGTTCGACATCGAGGAATTCAGCGCCATCATCAATCCCCCCGAAGCGGCCATCCTGGCCGTCGGCGCGATCCTCGAGAAACCCGTTATCCGGGAGGGCGTGGTTGCCATCGGACGGCGCATGAAAGTAACCCTTTCCTGCGACCACCGCATCATCGATGGTGCCACCGGAGCGCTTTTCCTCAAGGAATTCAGGACTTTTCTCGAGAATCCGGCCCTGCTGCTGTTGTAAAGAGGGGGTTATTCGGACGCAGCCCGCTGTCTGCGCAGCTGACCCTTGTAGCGGGCGCGGATACGAAGGAAATCCGCGTTGTAGAGACCCGATTTGAAATCGGGAAAGGCCCAGGGGGCGGCCAGATAGGCCCCCTTTTCAAAGTG
The DNA here is from genome assembly GCA_035419245.1 of bacterium. Taxonomy (NCBI): domain Bacteria; species bacterium. The sequence continues at coordinate 240,818 of DAOLSP010000003.1, forward strand.
GAGGGTGGGGTCGGCGTAGATGCCCTGGTCCAGGTAGATCTTGTGGGCGTTGTATTTGGCCGAGGCGAGGACCAACTTGTCGTAATCGATGTAGCCGGGATCGAGGTTGACCTTGCGCAGTCCCGAGACCGCCAGTGCCTCCTCAAGGGCGTTGCAGGCGATCTTGATCCCCGCCAGGGCTCCGGGGCTGATCAGGGGTTCGAAGGCGACAAAAAGGCGCTGGATCGGGACGCCCATCTCGCGGTTATAATACCCGGTGATCGTGAAAGGGTAGAGGGCACTGCGGTAATCGATGCGGCCGTAGCGCTCGGCAAGAACCTCGAGAGCGTCGGCGAGGCGCTTTTTATCGCTGAAGAGGATGCCACAGATCAGTTTGACGGGAGCCGGCTCAACGGGTTTCATTCTCCCTCCCTTTTTCTGTCCCCAATGGCCCCGGCCGGTAGATACCATGCACCTTCTCCAGTTCCATATTCTCCGCCAGCGCAACTTGCGCGCGCTCGATCCACTCCGGAGCGATAGCAAAAAGCTGTGAGACCACCCTCGGGTACTCCTGCTTGAGCCGGCGTTTGCGCTTGCCCTCAGGGGTGGCGATCTGCAGATAATCGTCGTGCAGGTAGACCAGTCCCTCGGCGCGCAGCTGGGTCAGACAAATGCCGTGCATCATCCCCTGATAAAATGAGTCGAGCCAGTGCTGCAGAAATTCCGCCGGCGGGGCGGATCGGTCTTCAAAGGTATAGCGCAGTTTTTTGACCTGCCGGTCGAAGGTGGAGAGGGCATAGCGTTCGCGCGCATGGTCATATCGCAGCTCGACGCCCGATTGCGGGCTGGTGTGAATGCTGGAGCGGTCACGATGGAAGGCCATGGCGCGGGTGAGAAGATAACCGGGATCAACCAGGAATTTGCCACCCTGCAGCTCGACAATCAGGGCGCAGTGGACATTACGACGGGAACCCATATCGGCCATCACGATATACGCGCTGTACCCGAGGTGGAGCAGGATGCACTGGAGGAAGAAGGAGAGTGAAAAACAGGTGCCGCCGAGGTTATGGCGCACATAATCGTCCATGACCTCCTCGGGGAGACGGATGCGCTCGATCGTGCGAAAATGGTGGTTGAGCTTGACGATCTTGCTGATGTTCTCATACGGCAGCCGCGAAAAATGGAAGAGCACCTTCTCGAGCTGGAGGTGGTCGGGCGCGCCGGCTGCGAGGCCGAAATGGCCGAGAAAATGGCGCACCGCAGCAGCATGGCGCCAGGGATTGAGAGGGGGGGCGAGTGGGTCAGTCATGGAATTCCTGAAGGTTGCGGCATGTGCCCTCAGAACTTGCCGTCCATCCGGAATTCCGCCGAATCGAACCAGAATCCGGATTGGGTGATGGAGTCGTACTCGGCCTGCAGCAGATCATAGTGGTAAAGCTCCTGCTCGCGGACGAAAGAAAAGATGCCCGCCACGGCTTCCTCGCGGGCGCCGGCGGCGACCCGGCCGTAATACTCGATGGCTTCCCGTTCCTGCTGCATGGCGACGCGCAGGGCCTGGAGTTCATCCATGGAGTCATCGCGGATCGACTGCCGGGCCTTTTCCCCGAAGACCGGCAGCGGCGGGTGCTCCGGGAATTCCTTGAGCCACTCGCGCCAAGCGCCCAGACCGGCATCCGCGTCGAGCATGCGTTCGAAGGTGAGCAGGTGCAGGGTCTCTTCCTTGGCCAGCCGCGCGAAGACGGCCTTGCCTGTGGCCTGAGCGGTCTGTTCCGCCGCCTGCAGATAAAAGGCCCGGCCTGATTTTTCCATATCGATGGCCATGCGGATGGATTCCGCCAGGCGCGCGAGCTCTTGGGTCATAAACACTCCTTTTTTGTCACCCATCAACCTTCTCAATCTAACACTACGCACGGAAAGAAGCAAATAAAAAACCAAATAATGCTTGATTCGCGCGCGGGTATGTGCTATATTCTACATATCGCAGAGGAAGTGCTATGCGCTGGGGCATCATTTCGGATGTGCATGGAAATCTGCAGGCTCTCGAGCAGGTGTTGCGCGCTGTTGATGCCGAGTCGTGTGACGAACTTTTCTTTCTGGGTGATGCAGTTGGCTACGGTCCGCAGCCGGATGAATGTGTAGCCGTGCTTGGCGACCGGGTTGTGCTTGCCATCCTCGGCAACCATGACGATGCCGTGCTGGGGCGGACCAATCCCTTTTCCTTCAATGAATATGCCTTGCGAGCCGCGCTCTGGACCCGAAGGACGATCACGTCGGAGACGCGAGCCGCAATCGCAGGCTATACGCTCATCGGACGGCGGGAGGGCGACCTCTTCGTCCATGCTTCGCCTGCAAATCCTCGTGCCTGGGAGTACCTGCTCTCCATCCGGGAAGCGGAACGTCAGTTCGCCGCTTTCACTGAACCGTTCTGCTTTATCGGCCACTCCCACATGCCGGGTGGCTTTATCTTAACGCCGGAGGGGCGGATTACCGCCTTCCGTCCGAAGCGGCTCCTGCTGGACGACCAGTTTCGCTATATCATCAATGTCGGAAGTGTTGGACAGCCGCGCGACGGCGACCCGCGCGCCTGCTTTGTCCTCTATGACCGGGAGAAAGGACTGATCGAGTTCAAGCGGGTGGAGTATCCGGTCGAGCGGACGCAAGCCTTGATGGCCGAGTCTCATCTGCCTGACTTCCTGATCCAGCGCTTGCAAAAGGGTTACTAAGAGAGTGGGCGACCAATGGAAATGCAGCAACGCAAGAACGGCAAACGCGTGGTCCTCTCACAAACGGCTTATCATCAGATCGCTCATATCCTTGAGGAGCTGCTGAGCCGCTCCCAGGCGCGTCTTGCCCTCTTCGCCGATATGAACGGCTATCCGGTGGTCCATCGCGGCGATGCCGATACCCTGGACCTGGCTGCCCTCACCGCCCTCGCAGCCGGTGATTTCGCCGCCACCGCCGAGATCTCGCGTCTGATCGGACCAGAGACGCGCTTCCGGTTTCTCTATCACGAGGGCAGCCAACGCAGCCTCTATCTCTGCGCGGTGGGGTCGGACTATTTCCTCCTGGTGGTTTTCGATAATTCGGTCGCGCTGGGCATTATCCGGGTGCTCGCCCATTATGCCGTCGAGAAGATCGGCCGCTACCTCCAGTCGCTGAAACAGGAGAGCGAGCAAACCCGACAGTTCCTCGATTTCGAGTTCCGCGATCTGCTCGCAAAGCAGCTCGACCGCAGTCTGCGGCCTCGTTGATATGCATATTGACTGGCTCCGGCAAGAAATTGTCTTCAAAATCGTCTATTACGGTCCCGGTCTCGGCGGCAAGACCACCAATCTGGAGTATTTGCACGCCCATCTGGAACCTGCACTGCGCAGCCGGCTGGTGGTGCTGAAATCACCCGAAGAACGCACCCTCTATTTTGATTTTTTCGAACTTTCTCTTGGCGCCATTAAGGGCAAGAAGCCCCGCTTTCATCTTTACACCATTCCGGGGCAGCTCTATTATGCTCCAAGCCGCAAGATTGTCCTCCGTGGCGCAGACGCGGTGGTCTTTGTCGCCGATTCGCAATCATCCCGGCGGCAGGACAATCTGGATACGCTGATGGACCTGGAGCTGAAGCTGATACAGCAGCAGAAAACCCTGGCGCGTTTCCCCTGGGTCCTGCAGTACAACAAGCGCGATCTGCCGGAGATCGAGACGGTGGCCGAGATGGAAGCGACGCTCAATTTCCTCCAGGTGCCCTATTACGAGGCCGTCGCCACCCGGGGAATCGCCGTATTTGAAACCTTGCGCGGCGTCATCCAATTGCTGCTGAAGCGATTATGAACAAAGAGACGAGAATGGCCCAGCCCGCATTCCATAGAATCGGTCCTGAACCTGCCCTCCCTTTTCACGAAGCAGCCCGGCGCGAGATGCAGGAGATGGTCCGGATCGGCGGGTTCGATGCGGTTTATCTTTTCAGCCGCGAGGGCTTGCTGCTCGCCTCGCATGTGGCCAGCAGCGGGCTGCTCCGCGAGGACCATGCCGTCGAATTTGCCGTGATGATGGCCAAGCTGAAACCGGTGATTAAAAAGATGAGCGGCCTTGGCGCTCTCAAGGAAACGGTCATCGAGGATGGCGAGGGCAAACGGCTCGTCTTCCGCTATCTCTCGGTATTCGGCCAGACGGCTCTGTTGCTTCTCGTCATCCCGGCGCAGCGGAGCTACCGCGGCCTGGCCAATCGGCTGTGCCGGCTCATCGAAGCGCAGGCGGTTCCGTGAGCCCGGCAACGCCAGCCCCGGCCCGTATCGAGGAGGTTGGCGGATCCATCAAGCCAAGGGCCATCGCCACTCTCTCGTGGATCCTCTACGATCTGGCCAATACGGCCTATTCGATGAACGTTGTCTCGCTTTACTTTGGCACCTGGATCATTCTCAAACTCGGCCAGAGTGATTTCATCGTCTCTTTCGCCAACTCGTTCTCAATGATCCTGGTCGCATTGACCATGCCAGTGCTGGGGGACTGGTCGGATCTGCGCGGCGGCAAGATGCTGTTGCTCGGGCTGTTCACCGGGATCTGCATCGCGGGTACCGCGGCCCTCGGCCTGCTCGGCACCCATGTAAGCAGCCTCAGCCTCCTCATTCCCCTGGTCATGATGGTTTTCATCCTGGCCAACTACAGCTACCAGGGGGGGCTGGTCTTTTACAACGCCCTGCTGCCCGCGGTGAGCACGCCGCGCACCATCGGCCGCGTCTCCGGATACGGCGTTGCGGTCGGCTATATGGGCTCCATCATCGGCCTGGCTGTGGCCGCCCTTTTCGTCGACGGCCAATTTTATGGACTGCGGATTCCCGGCATCACCGCCGGCGGTACTACCGCCGCCTTCGTGCCCACAGCGCTGGTTTTTCTGATCTTTGCCATACCTGTTTTCCTCTTCGTCAAGGAACCCCGCGTGCCCTTCGGGGAGCAGGCGGCCTGGAACCTGAGGGCCTCGTACCGCAAGACCTTCAAGGCCCTGGTCGATTCCCGTCAATATCCAGGGTTGCCGCGTTTTCTGCTGGCCAAACTCCTTTACGAAGACAGCATCGAAACGGTGATCATCTACATGGGGGTCTACACCCAGGCGGTGATGGGCTTCACCCTGGCTGAGGCCAACCAGTTTTTCATCGTCATCATTCCCTCGGCCATTGTCGGCTCTGCGCTTTGCGGCATTCTGACCGACCACTATGGCCCAAAAAAGACCCTGACGTGGGTCATCATCCTTTGGGTGGTCAGCCTGACGGTGGTGATCAGCTCGAGCAGCCGTGCCCTTTTCTGGGTGTCCGGTTGTATCATCGGCATGCTGATGGGATCGGTCTGGACCTCGGCCCGGCCGCTGCTCATTTCGCTGGTCCCCGGCGAAAAGCTGGGTGAGTTTTTCGGCCTCTATGCGCTCTCGGGGAAAGTAGCCGCCGTGGTGGGGCCGATCATCTGGAGCAGCGTCACTTGGGTTCTGGCTTCATTCGGCCCGGCCGTCAAATACAAGGCGGCGATTGCGGCCCTGGCGCTGAATATGGCGGCCGGCGCCTGGCTGCTGCGGCGGGTGCCGGATCACCACCAGCGGCTGCCACGGCATTGAACCGGATGCATGCTGCTGTTTCAGGATAGTGCAATGTCTTGTGCGGAGACGACAGCGGCACATTGCATAAATATACAAGGCCTTGTTATTTAGCGGTATGGGTTACGGTTGGCGTGCAGCGGACGGAACTTTTCATGGAATGTTATTTGCATGAATGGTTTACCTTTTTCGCCTAGACAACGGTGTTATCTCGGGACCCGGCTCGCATAAGGGAATCGCTATGACGGATCTGAAACGGTATTTTATCTTCTCGACGGATGCCAAGACCATAAGCACGGTGGCCTCCAGCCTTGCCGCAGCGGATGGCCGCGTAGTGCGCAGCAACACCGAGGCAGAGTTCCGCTATTGTCTGCAGCAGATTGCCACCTTCGACGCGGCGATCGTGGACATCAGCGCGGAACGCCGTCATTTCGAAATGATCGAGGAATTTGTTGCCCATTTTCCCACCAAGCCCCTTATTGCCATCGTCGCAGCCGCGGATCTTAACTCGGCGATGCAGGCGATCCGCCTCGGCGCTACCGATTATCTGCTTCAGCCGGTCCTCCCTGAGGAGGTCCCTTTGGCACTCCACCGCGCCCTGCAGCTCGATCTCTCGCCACAGTTCCGCATTGCCCAGCGGTTGGGCTGGCGCCGCGAACGCGACCTCGGCCCGGTGGTCGGCAGCGGCGAGGAGATGCTGCGCATTTTGCAGACAATCGGGGAACTCGCCCGCAAGGAGACCCACATCCTTTTCTGCGGTGAAGAGGGCGTCGGCAAGACCTACTTCGCTCGTCTTCTCCATTTTCTCAGCCCGCGCCGCTTCCAGCCCCTGTTGCGAGTGGCCTGCGCCAACAAAACCTCCGGCGATCTTCTCCTTGAACTCTTCGGCACCCGTGGCGGACTGCTTTCACCTACCTACGACGCCACCCTGCTCCTCGAACAGAGTCATGCCTTGCCCGTCTCGGTGCAAAACCGTCTTGCCCATTTCATCGAGGAACAAAAACAGATCCAGCCCACCTCCGGCATCCGTCTCCTTGGCCTTAGCACCGACGCCCCGGATGAGGCCGCGGAGAATCTCTTCAACCGCATCGGCGCCAGCCTGGTGCATCTGCCCAACCTGATGCAGCGCCAGGCCGACCTGCCGCGCCTGTGCCAGGTCCTGCTCCAACAGATCACCCCGGAGCTGGACCTGCCGAATCGCGAACTGCAGCCCGAAGCCCTTTCGCTGCTGCGCGGCCAAACCCTTGCGGGGAACATCCGCGAACTCAACACCATCTTGCAGCGCGCTGCCATCATGAGCCGGACCATGTGGATCGAGTCGCAGGCCCTGCAGGCCGCCGGTCTAGAGACCGCTGCAGAACACTCCTCGATGGTCTTCGGCGCCCCCACCACGCAGTTGGATGACGTCGAGCAGGTGGTGATCCGCAAGGTCTTGTTACAACACAACGGCAATGTCAGCCGCACCGCCGCTGCCCTCGGCATCAGCCGCGGCACCCTTTACAACAAGATGAAAAAATACGGCCTGATTTACAGCGAGTCGGAGTCGCCCGCGGCGCGTGAGTAGTAAAAAAGAATGACATTGTCGCTAAAATGAACGATTCGCCGGACCCCGCCTGGTCTCCGTCGCTGATTACATTTATGTAACCCCATTATTTTCAAAGATCGTTCTCCGTAGTACTCCATCCCGCCTTCTGGCACGCAGATTGCTATTTCTGTCGCATAATGTGCCGTTGCTCCGGCACACACACCGTTCTGCAACTTCGCCGATCCTTTTCAACCATGGGATTCGTATGGGCACCTTACGGAAAAAGCTGCTGGCGAAAGGAACCCGCATCCTCGATCTTGGGGTCCTACTCGGTACCTTGACGGGCGCTGCGCTGCTGCAGGCCCGGCTTCTGACAGGGGGATGGCACCTCCATCTTTCGCCTGAAATCATCACGCCTGCAGGGGGGCTGGCCCTCGCTGCGCTCCTCATCGCCTGGAACCGCCTCTTCGCGCACTTTGGTCTTTACGAGATCCGCCGTCTCGATGGGCGCGCGCGCGAGTGGTTCGACATCGCCAGGGCTGTCACCCTCGGAACCCTGATTGCTGCAGCGCTGGCCCTGCTGATCACCGCGGCGCCGGGCAAGGAGTATTTTCTCATCTTTTATCCTCTCTCGCTGATCGCTGCGATCGCCAGCCGCGCCGTGGTGCGCGAAGGGCTGGTCTTCTTGCGCAACCGCGGCCGCAATCTGCGCGACGTTGTCTTTGTCGGCAGCGGCCCGGAGGCGGTTGATCTCGCACAGAAGGTCCTCTACCGCGCCGACCTCGGTTACCGGCTGCGCGGCTTTGTCGATGACCATCCCCAGAATACCCGGCTTTGGCAGGGCAAGTGGTTGTGTACTCTGGATGCCTTTCCTGATTATCTGGCGCGGCACGAGGTTGACGAAGTTTTCATCGCCCTGCCCGTCCAGACCTACTTTGAACAGATCCGCCAGATCACACGGTTGTGCGACGAGGAGCGCATCCCCTGCCGGGTGCCCTCCGATCTGATGGACCTGAACACGGCGGGGACGGCGGCCTACGAACTCAACGGCATCCCCATGCTTAACTTGCGCTGCTACGGTCAGCCCCGGGCCACCCATCTGCTCCTCAAGCGCCTGATTGATTTCATCGTGGCCGCGATGGGTCTCATCCTGCTGGCGCCGCTCTTTCTCGTGGTCAGCCTCCTCATTGTCTGCAGCTCGCCGGGACCTGTCTTTTTCAAACAGCAGCGTGTGGGTTTAAACCGCCGCCGCTTCCGAATCTACAAATTCCGCACCATGGTGGAGGGAGCCGAGGCGCTGCAATCCCAGCTCGAGCATCTCAACGAGGCGGACGGCGCGGCCTTCAAGATCGCCAGGGACCCGCGCATCACGCCGGTGGGGCGCTGGCTGCGCCGCACCAGCATCGATGAGATTCCCCAGCTCATCAACGTCCTGCGCGGCGAGATGAGCCTGGTCGGGCCGCGTCCCCTGCCGGTGCGCGATGTCAACAACATCTATGAACAATGGCCAAGCCGGCGCTTCACGATGCGCCCCGGATTGACCTGCCTCTGGCAGATCAGCGGCCGCCACCGGCTGCGCTTCAACGAATGGATGCGGCTCGACTTGAAATATATTGATGAGTGGTCGATCTGGCTCGACCTGAAAATCATGCTGCGCACCATCCCGGAGGTGGTCCGGGCCTCGGGCGAATAGGCCGGCCGGCACCGCGCGGATTTCTGCATTCGGCTCCTCCTGCAGGTAATTAAAGAGGTAGTTCGTTGTACTTTGACCCTGCAGTTCTCTGAGGAGATACCGATGTTCACTGCGTTCTTCCGATCCCGTCTGCGCATCCTTGGTCCGGCTCTCCTTGTGCTTGCTCTGGCGCCCGGCCGGCTGCCGGCGCGGGAGTATCGGCCCCCCTTTCCCCGTCTGGTCTTCCAGCGCCCTGGCGGCATTGCCGGCGGGGCGGCCCAGTATTTTTTCAGCCGCTATGACCTCGCCATTCACGGGGGCGGCGGGATCAACGCCTATGCCCTCAACGATAGCATTCACGCACTCAATCCCAACACCATCATCCTCGGCACCTCGCGGCAGGGGATCTGGCCCGGCAATCCCGTCTGGCCGCCCGCTTGCTTTATCTATTCCAGCTGGTTCGACAGCTTGAGAGCTGCAGCACAGCCCGGCGACACCCAGATTCGCGTCAAATCGACTGCGGGCTTCAAAACCAATGCCCTCAACGACGATATTTACGCCCTGGTTGGCGCCAACGACTGGATCTCCTTCACCGGTTTCACCGACACCACAATCTACGGCATCCCCGTGAGTGGCGATTATGCCCTCAACGTCGTCCATGCCATCGGCGATACGGTCAAACGGCCATCGCGTTTTCAGGGTTTCGGCTATCTCCACAACGTCACCGCTTTTGCCCCGCCCATCAACGGCCAGCCGGTCTGGGCCTATTTTGTCGATCAGCGCTTCAATGCCGCCAAGCAGGATTTCAGCCGCTTCGATGGCGTCTTTTATGATGCCTTCCGCTTTTTTTTCTGGGGCGATGATTTCCAGTCCACCATCGACCTCGACTACAATCATCGCAACGATCTTGTGGAGAGCGGCAAGGGACTGAGCTGGGTCAATGCCCGCTGGGGCGAGGGCGTCCGTCAGATGATGCCCTATGAGCGGCAAAAATTCGCATCGCTGCATCCGGGCGAGCCGGTCGTCGTCGCCGTCAATATGGGCTCCGCCCAGGAGGGCGATCCCTATCCGATACGCTATTGCGACGGCATGGAGTGGGAGGGCTTTATGCGCTTTGCCTATACCGCCCCTGAACTCATCCGCGTCAACCAGCTCTGGGAGACGGCACACGACACCCTCTTCACCCTCATCGAAGATAACGTCACGAACTTGAACCAGAGCATGGATTATAAACGGATCCGCTATGGCCTGACCGCCGCTCTGATGTCCGGTGCCTATTATGGTATGACCTTCGGTAACGAGTACAGCCTCTCGCTCTGGTACGACGAATTCGACCTCGACCTTGGCTTTCCCCGCGGCGCTGCGCGCAAAATCCCCGGATTGACTGATGTCTATGTGCGCTTTTTCGACAAGGGGGCGGCGATTTGCAATGCCTCGGGCCAGAACGTCACGGTCACCAGCGCCATGCTGGCCGGTCTGCCAGGCTACCAGGGGCCCTACTACCGATTCCTCGGCGGGCAACGGACTCCGTTGACGCCAAGCATCAATAACGGCCAGCTTTTCACCACGGTTGACCTCCTGGGTGAAACGAAAATCCCGGCCAAAAATAACACCGGCGACGGTATCATCCTGCTGTCGCATCCTGATACGGTGGTGGCCGACATCATCGTCGGAACCTGCTATTTCAATGACACCTCGCCGGGGACCGCGCGTGCCCAGTTCGATGCCGGTTTCCGGCCGGTGCCGGATCGCGGCAACGAGAATGTTGATATCGCCTCCCGAAACCGCTGCTTCTCGCAGTGGGTGGCCTCGGACTCGACCGGCATCGGTTATTATTACAGCTCCCCGAACGAGAGCGCCGGCTGGGCCACCTTCCGTCCCACAATCGGCGTGGCCGGCTGGTACGAGATCAGCGAATGGCATCCGATGGTCGGAGAGACCCCGTCGGCCTATCAGGAGGCCGATAATGTGCCCTTCGAGGCGGTGGTAGCCGGCACTAAAAAGCTCAGCGGCATCATCGATCAGACCAAAAACTACGGCCGCTGGAACCGCATCGCCATCCTCTGGTTGCCCGGCGGCACCGGCAGCTATGTGCGCCTCTCCAACCGCGGCAACGGCTATGTCGCCGCCGATGCCATGCGTTTCCGCTATCTCAAGCGCGTGGTGCCGGACGTGACGCCGCCGCGGCGCCCTGTGGATCTCCGGCTGGTCCGGTAGGCCGCCGCGGCGGCCACTCCCGCCCTGCAACCTCTCTCGAACCCACCCAGTCCGCCTGCCCTCTCGCACCCACCCGCCACTTCGAGCAGGCGCGAGAGGGGCTGGCTTGTGCGCCACCCGCTCTCTCGCACCTACCCAGTCCGCCTGCCCTCTCGCACCCACCCGCCACTTCGAGCAGGCGCGAGAGG